>CAYQTW010000030.1:0-12048 GCA_964420485.1 uncultured Anaerolineales bacterium | reverse complement strand
CGGTTTGAGCGGCTCTACATCCCCGAACAGGCGGGCGAGCACACCATCCCGCCGTTCACGCTCTCCTACTTTGATCCCATCAGCCAGACGTACCGGATGGCGTCCACCGAGCCCATCGTCGTCGCCGTAGCGCCTGGAGCAGCAGAGCCGGTCGCGCCCGGCGGTAACTCGCAGGACGTCACCCTACTAGGCAGCGACATCCGGCACATCAAGGCCGCGCCCCCGGAGTTGGAAGACGAAAGCCGGTGGGTCATCCAGAGCGTGGGTTTCTGGGCGGCGTGGGTGGCGCCCCTGCTGATGGTGGTTGGCGCCTTCGTGATACAGTGGCAGCGCCACAGGCTACAAGGCGACCCGGCCTACGCGCGTCGCCGTCGTGCCCGCAAACAGGCGCACCGGCGGCTCAAGGCGGCCCGGCAGGCCCTCGACGCGGGCGACACCGACGGTTTCTACGGCGAACTGACCCGCGCGCTCATCACCTACGTCGCCGACAAACTCAACGTCCCCGCAGCCGGCCTCACGTTCGATGGCTTGCGCGAGCAATTGGCCAACCGGGAGATCCCCGCCGATTTGGTGGAGCAGGTTAGCGACGCCTGGCAGGAGAGTGAGCAGGGCCGCTTCGCCCCCGTCGGCGCGTCGCGTGAGGCGCAGCAGGCACTGCTGGAACGTATCGCCGATTTGATTGTGACGTTGGAGGGGCTCAAGTGGTGAGAAAAATTATCTATCTCGTCCTGGCTCTCAGTCTATTCATCGTAGGTACTGCACAGGCCCAATCGGGCGCGTGGGCAGCGGCGATGGCGCAGGCCAACGCGCTCTACGAGTCCGGGGATTATGCCGGCGCCATCAAGACCTACCAGCAGATCATTGACGGCGGCGTGCAGCACAGCGGTGTCTACTACAACCTGGGCAACGCCTATTACAAGTCCGGTGACCTGGGCCGTGCCGTCCTCAACTACGAGCGTGCCCGCCGCCTGGCCCCACGCGACGAGGACATCCGCGCCAACCTGGCGTTCGCCCGCGCGCAGGTCGCCGACCAGTTTCCCATCGCCGAAGAGGGCGCTGTATGGGCCACCATCACCGGCTGGCACGAAGCGCTCACCATCAACGAGACCGCCTGGGTGGCGTGGGCGCTCTTTGCCGTGGTGTGCTCGCTGGGCATCCTCGCCATCTTTGTATATCGCTGGCGCCGGCCGGCTCTCACCGCGGCCGCTGTCGTCTGCATAGTGCTGGCGCTGGCGCTGCTCTCGCTGGGGCTCAAGGTTCACGAGTTGAACCAGGATCGCGCCGTCGTCGTTGCGCCCGAGGTGAACATCTACAGCGGCCCCGGCGACACCTATCTGCTAGAGTTCACGTTACACGCCGGCACGATGCTGACCGTCGTCGAGCAGCGCGAGGGCTGGGTGCGGGGAGAACTCTCCGGCGATTTCCAGGGCTGGCTGCTCGCCGAGGCCGTCGAGTTTGTGGAGGAGTGAGATGTCTTTTCTCAAACGGTTCTCTAGCCTCCAATGGAAGTTGGCCGCCTCCTACGTCGTCGTGACGTTGCTCACAGTGCTGGTCCTGGAGGGCATCGTCATCCTGGCAGCGGACTGGATCAGCGTGCAGGCCAGCGCCGCGTGGGTGAGCCAATCGGCGCTCGATCGGGCTAGCCGGCTGGCCAGGTTGGCCGCCGATCCGCTGGCGGCCGGTTCGCCGGCCCGCTTGGCGCAGGTGCTCAACCAATCATTGGGGCTGAGCGTCAATATCATCCAGGTCACGACCAGGGGGGTCGGATCGGATAGCGATAAAGTTGGTTGGGACAGCGAGGCCCGCGTCGTGATCGGGGTGCAGGGACGCGTCGTCGCCAGCAACCAGTCAGAATGCTACCCGGTCGGCAGCCTCTTCGCCGAGCCGGGGCTGCCTGAGGCGGAGAGGTTGGTGGCGGAGGCCCTGGCAGACGGCGTCACGGGCAGCCACCTGGCGGAAGAGCCTGGGGTGTTCGCAGTGGCCGTGCCGGTTGCCAGCGCCGAGGGAGCGCGGCTTGGAGTTGTGTACTACCGCCAGCCGGCGCCCGACGCGAGCGGCTGGTCGCTGAGCCGCCTCGGAACGCCGTTGCTAACGACGACGCTGTTGCTGCTGCCGTGCATGATCCCGCTGGGACTCGTCTTTGGCTTTGTGACCGCGACCGGCCTCACGCGCCGGTTGCGCCGCCTGACCCAGGCCAGCAATGGCCTGGCGGGCGGCGACCTCAGCCGCCGGGTGCACGACTCGTCCGGGGACGAGATCGGGCAACTCGCCCGACAATTCAACGCCATGGCCGGGCAACTCGAGGCCGACACGACTCAACTGCGCGAGTTGGCCGACCGCAACGCCCGGCTGGCCCGGCAAGCACAAAGGCTCGCCGCGCTTGAGGAACGTCACCGGCTGGCCCGCGACCTGCACGATGGCGTCAAGCAGCACCTCTTCGGCATGAACCTGGCAACGGCCGCTGCGCTCAATCTGCTCGACGCCGACCCACAGGCTGCCCGCGCCAAGCTGTTGGAAGTCGGAGAACTCAGCCGCCAGGCGCAGGCCGAGATGCAGGCATTGCTGAGCGAGTTGCGCCCGGCCGGCCTCGACGAACGCGGGCTGGTCGCTGCGCTGAAGGATTATCTGGCTGCCTACGAACGGCGAGAGGGCATCGAGGTGCGTATGCAGACTGCGGGTGACCTTTCGCTGCCACTCACGCACGAGCAGGCGCTCTTCCGCGTCGTCCAGGAGGCGCTGACGAACGTCGCTCGCCACGCGCAGGCCAAGCGGGTGACGGTCGAATTACACGCCACGCCGGAGACCGTCACGCTGCAAGTCGCCGACGATGGGAGTGGATTCGATCCGACTGCGATTGAGACTGGGTCCACGATGGGGTTGCAGGGAATGCGAGAGCGGCTGGTCGGGTTGGGGGGAACGCTCACGGTTGACGCGGTCCCGGACGGGGGTACCCGGCTCACAGCCTGCCTCCCACGTTCCATTCACACAGATGAGGGTGAGTCTCATGCCTGACCTCATCCGCGTCCTCATCGCCGACGATCACCCCGTCGTCCGCCAGGGACTGCGGGGTTTCCTCGAAACTTGTGCTGACATCGAGGTCGTCGCGGAGGCCGAAGACGGCGCGCAGGCGATGGCGCTGGCACGCGAGCACGTGCCGGACGTGATCCTGATGGACTTGCTGATGCCGGAGATGGACGGTGTCGAGGCGATCGGCCGGATCGTGGCTTTCAGCCCCGCCAGCCGCATCATCGTGCTGACGAGTTACACGGAGGACGAGTACCTGTTCCCGGCGATGCGCGCCGGGGCGCTAGGGTACCTGCTCAAGGACGTGGAGCCGGAGGAACTGGTGAGCGCGATCCGCGCCGCCGTGCGCGGCCACGCGACGCTGCATCCGAGCGTCGCCGCGCGGCTGGTTCGGGGCGTGGATCACCCCGGCGATGACTCACTGGCCGATCTGAGCGAGCGCGAACTCGATGTACTGCGGCTGATCGCCCGCGGGATGAGCAACAGGGAGATCGCGGAGGCGCTCACGATTGCCGAGGGCACGGTCAAGAGTCACGTCAGCAACATCCTTTCCAAACTGCACCTGGCTCACCGCACCCAGGCTGCCCTTTACGCTCTCAAGCGCAAACTGGTCCCTCTCGATGACCCTCACCTTACCGAAGACTGCTGAACTTGTGTAGAACCCAATGTCATCAAGAGATGAGAACCAGACCTGCCAGGTTTTATGAGGCACTTTCGAATGGAAATACACTGTTAATCGTGTCGAATCTGGCTCACAAAAGCTCTGGCGGAAACCTGGCAGGTCTTTACAATCCTTAACTTGACATTGTGCTAATTGGTAAACTTTTGAGGTCATTCAACTTTGCTTCCTGCCACAGTGGTTCTAACTCGTCAATCGTCAGCGTCGTCATATCCAATCCCCGCTCGCGGGCCATGCGCTCCACATCGCGAAAGCGACGCGCAAAACGAGCGTTTGCCTGCCGCAACGCCGCCTCCGGATCCACCCTCAACCAGCGGGCCCAGTTGACCGCCGCGAACAGGAGGTCACCCAACTCGGCTTCTTTTTCTTCTGGGGTGGTCGCCGCCTCCACCTCGGCCATCTCTTCCCGAATCTTGTCAACCACGCCTTCCACCTCGGGCCAATCAAAGCCCACGTGGGCCGCGCGCTGACCGTAGGTATCGGCTTGCTGCAATGCTGGCAAGGCCGCCGGGACACCATCCAACACCGAGCGTTTTTCCCCCTTCTCCTCTTGCTTCAGTTCCTCCCAGCGGCGCAACACCTCCTCGGTTCCCTGCACTGTTCGCCCGCCCCACACGTGCGGGTGGCGGTGCTTGAGTTTGGCGTCAATACCGGCAATGACCCGCGCCATCAGGAACTCGCCCTCCTCGGTGGCGATCTGCGTCTGGAGTATAATCTGCAACAGCAGATCGCCCAACTCCTCTTGCAGAGCCTTTACGTCGCCCTGGTCAATCGCCTCCGCCGTCTCATAAGCCTCCTCCAGCAGTCCCCTCCGCAAGCTCTCGTGGGTTTGCTCGCGATCCCAGGGGCAACCACCCGGCGCGCGGAGGTGAGCCACGGTATCCTGCAACCCCTCAAAACTGCTGACGCCAGGGAGCGGTGGCACGTAGAGCGTGGTCAGGTGAGCGATGTCTTCCCTGCGGTCGAGTTCGTAGAGCGGGAAGCGAACGAGACGCTGCTCAAGAGTACCGGCCGCGTGCACCAGTATCACCTCGTGGTCGTGGGGATACTGGTTCATCAACGTCAGTTTGACGTCGGAGGTGAGCGCCCGGCTATAAAGTTGGCCCACCAGTGCCGGCAGATCCGGGTTGAGCGGGGGATGATGGCGAGACGCCAGTTCCAGCGCATCGCAGACTTGCAGGCCCGCCAGCGCGTCTGTCCGCAGAGATGTGAGTGTGGGCTCGATGAAACTCAGCCCCTCCACGATGCGTACTGCCGGGCCAGCCTTCTTCGCCCGCGACAGGATCAGCCCCACCGTGGCTTCCCCCACCAAGGGATGGCCCGGGACAGCGTAGACGACTCCCTGTGGGCGTCGTCCCAGTCGCAGCACCTCACCGGCGATGGCCTGATAGACCTGCGCAAAATCCCCCGCCTCCTCGTATAGGTAATCGAAGGAATGTAACATCAAGTGAGGTGGCAATCCAGTCACGGTCGGGTGATGTTCGGTGCGCAGCCAGACCTCGCTGGCACCTTCCAGCACCGACCAGGCCTCCTGTGTCAGGTGGCGTGGATCGCCCGGCCCCAGGCCAACGATGATAATCGTCATCTCCCCTCGGAAGGATACAAGGTATCTTCTCAATATCCTGGGGTAGGGGCAGGACTTGCTCTTGCCCACAAGGGCGACCGCAAGGGTTCGCCCCTACCTATTGAGAAGATACGATACAAGGATATAAAGTAAACAAGTAGACAAGAGCCAAGTGCCTTGTCTACTTGTTTACTTGCGTACTTGTCTACTTTTGCAGATTTGCCCAGCGTATCATCTCTTGGTATAAGTGGGAGCCTTCCTGGCCCGTAAAAGTCCGGGCTTTTTGCGCTCCTTCACCCGCGCATCGCGTGTGAGAAAGCCACCCGTGCGCAGGACAGGCCGTAGGTCCGGGTCCACCTTCAACAACGCCCGCGCGATGCCCAGCCGAATTGCCCCGGTCTGCCCGGTCATCCCCCCACCCTTTACCTTGACGCTGACGTTGAAGCGATTCTCCATCGCTGTCACCTGAAGCGGCTCTTTGAGTTTGCGAATATCCACGTCACGAGTGAAATACCCTTCAAGCGGCCGGTCGTTGATGATGATGCTACCCGTGCCTCCGGAATAGAGTCGCACCCGCGCCGTAGCCTCCTTGCGCCGTCCAACCGCTTCGTAATATTCCATTGCCATTACCCCTCCTGTCAATTCAATTCCAGCGGCTTGGGCTGTTGTGCCGCGTGGGGATGTTCTGGGCCAGCATAGACCTTTAACTTTTTGAACATCTGCCGCCCTAGCCGATTTTTTGGCAGCATGCCACGTACTGCGTGCTCAATCACCCGCGTGGGATGCTTCTGGAGCAGGTTACGTAGCGTGACCTCCCTGAGCCCCCCCGGATAACCAGTGTAGCGATAATAGATTTTCTGATCCAGTTTGCGTCCGGTGACGCGAATCTTTTTGGCGTTGACGACGATCACGTAATCGCCGGCATCAACCGAGGGTGAGTAGATGGGCTTGTGCTTGCCGCGCAGTCTGTGTGCTATCTGAGTAGCCAGACGGCCAAGCGTCTGCCCCGTGGCATCCATCACGTACCACTCTCGCTCGATTTCGTTAGGATTTGTAACGTATGTTTTCATAATACAACCTCTTCGTGTTGCACAGATCACTTTTAAATTATCTTGACAATGGCATATTTGCATCGCACGGCGGTCAAAACCGCGTGCTACATCTGCAAAGTTCTCAATACTTTACCTCCATCAAACACAGCCCGTGCGGAGGGGCTGTCGGGCCGGCGCGGCTGCGATCACACGACGCCAGCACCGCCACGAATTCTTCCACGTCCATCACGCCCCGCCCCACCTGGAGCAATGTGCCGACGATACTGCGCACCATGCGGTAGAGAAAAGCATTGGCCTCAATGTCAAAGGTCAGCCAGGGAGGCTCCCCGCCCCACTCCGCCACCAGCACGCACCGCACCGTGCGCCGCCGTGAACGGGCGGCGCTGGGTTGCAACTCGCCCAGCACTGGCTCTTTCAAATCAACCTGCCCAGCACCGGCTCTTTCGGGCCGGCGCTTGCCCTGCGGCGGCTGCCCAAAGGTGGCAAAATCGTGCTCGCCCACCAGGGACTGGGCTGCTTGCTGCATCGCCACTACGTCCAGCGAGGTAGTTACGTGCAAACTGTATCTCCGGGTCAGCGGGCAACGCACGGGTGCATTGTAAACGGTGTAGCGATAACGCCGGCTGCGGGCATCATAGCGTGGGTGAAAGTCCGACGTGGCTTGCTCGACCTTTTGGACAGCAACGTCGGCGGGCAGGACTGCGTTCAATGCCCGGTGTAAATCGTCCAACCCATGCTGCCAGGCTGTATCAAAGGCAATGACCTGTCCCGCCGCGTGTACGCCAGCGTCGGTGCGGCCGGCGGCCAGGATGGTGATCGCCTCCTGGGATACCCGAGATAATGCCGCTTCCAGTGCCGCTTGAACAGTTGGCCCGTTGGCCTGTCGTTGCAACCCGCTATAGTCCGTCCCGTCGTAGGCCACGACCGCTCGCACCCGCATCATCGCGCCTGCCTGTATCTTATTCCTCAACCAACTCTAACAGGACCATCGGCGCGGCGTCGCCCTTGCGCGGCCCCAACTTGTAGATGCGGGTATAGCCGCCGGGCCGGCCCGCGTAACGCGGCGCGATCTCTGCGAACAGTTTCTCTAAAACATCCACTCTCGTGCCGTCAGCCTCCGTCACCCACCGGTTCAGCCTGCCGGCTGCCAGCCGGCGGGCATGGACGCCACGACTCGGATTCTCACGTTCCGCTTCCAGTCCTCGCTTTGCCAGTGTAATCAGTTTCTCCGCTTGCCCACGGACCGCCTTGGCTTTCGCTGCGGTCGTCTCAATGCACTCGTGTTGGAACAATGCTGTCACCAGATTGCGGCGCAAAGCCTTGCGGTGACCACTGGAGCGATTTAGTTTCTTTCCTGCGACGCGATGACGCATCTACGCACCTCCACCCTCCAGAAAGCCCTGTTCCTGGAGGCGTTCTTTCAATTCAGTCAGCGACTTTTCCCCAAAGTTACGGATAGTCAGCAAAGTATCATCTCCCCGCTCTAGCATCTCCAACACCTCACCCACGCTGGTGATGCCGGTGCGCCTGAGAGAGTTAAACACGCGCACACTTAGATCGAGTTGTTCGACAGGAATCTCATAGACCTCGCTGGGAAGAATGATCTCCTCTTCGACCGGTTCGATCTCGTCTTCCAGAGTGAGACCGGCGATCAGCCGCAGGTGAGTCACCAGAATACGGGCCGCTTCCTTGAGCGCATCCAGTGGCGCAGTCCGTCCGTCACTCCATATCTCTAACGTCAGGCGGTCATAGTTGGTCATCTGGCCCACCCGCGCCCGATCCACGTTGAATGCGACGCGGCGAATGGGACTGAATATAGCATCCACGGGCAGTTCACCAATGGGCACCCGACCACGTCCCACAGCCGGCAGGTAACCCCGCCCCTGTTCGACAGTGAACCCGATGTCGAGATGTACGTCACTGGAATCCACGGCAAAGAGATATAGGTCCGGGTTCAGGATTTCTATCTCCGGCGGAGTCTGTATGTCGCCGGCTGTCACCGTGCCCTCGCTCCGCACCTGGAGCGACATGCTCATTGGCTCCTGACTTGTCATCTGCAGGCGCAACTGTTTGACCTGCAATATGAACCGCATCACGTCCTCTCGCACGCCTGGGATGACAGAGAACTCGTGTGCAATATCGGAAATGCGGATCAAAGTCACAGCCGCGCCAGACAGTGACGAGAGCAACACTCGTCTGAGCGCGTTACCTAACGTAATTCCAAAACCACTCTCCAGTGGGCCGATCACAAATCGGCCATACATCTGGGAGGTCGCATCTGTCTCAATTTTCGGTAGCACTGGAACTGACAACCCTCGCCTCCTGTGTTCGGTTAGCCTCTAGCCTGCGCGGAAAGGGCATTGTGAAACGGATCAAGATTCAGTTCACCCTCACAAAAAGTTATCGTCAAACCTTTGCCAGGGTATCGCCCAAAAACAGACCCAGAGGTGAGACGTTTGACACCTCCCTAGCGCGAATAGTACTCTACAATCAGATGGTCATCTATCGTCGTCTCAATGTCCTCTCGCGCGGGCGTCTTTAACACTCGAGCCGTCATCGTCTGTGCATCCAGGTTCAGCCAGTCTGGCACCGCTCCTTCATCCAACCGGTCGCCACGCTCCTTAAAGTACGTGCGCTTACGGCTCCCCTCCCGTACCGTAATCGCATCCTGCGGACGGACGATGTAGGAAGGAATGTTTGTGGGGCGACCATTAACGACAAAGTGACCGTGCGACACCAATTGGCGCGCTTGTGCCCGTGAGTCGGCAAACCCCAACCGGTAGATAACGTTGTCCAACCGGCTCTCCAACAGCGCCAGCAGATTCTCACCGGTCAGGCCCTGTCGGCGTTCCGCCTCGCGGAAGTAGCGCCGGAACTGACGCTCCAGCACCCCATAGATACGCCTTGCTTTTTGCTTCGCACGCAACTGGCGCGCATAGTCAGAGGAACGACGACGGCGGCGGAAACGGGCTAGCCGGCCATGTTCACCCGGTGGATAGCCACGTTCTCGCTCAAACGGGCACTTGGGCGAGAGACAACGCGCCCCTTTCAAAAACAGTTTTTCCCCTTCACGACGGCACAGTTTACAGACCGGGCCGGTATATCTGGCCATACTCTCACTCCTAAACGTCTATCTGCTTACCATCTGCTATGAGGGCGCGATAACCGCGCCCCTACATCCGGCGCTTTTTGGGCGGACGACAGCCATTAGAGGGCGCGATAACCGCGCCTACGTCCGGCGCTTTTTGGGCGGACGACAGCCATTAGAGGGCGCGATAACCGCGCCTACGTCCGGCGCTTTTTGGGCGGACGACAGCCATTATGCGGAAACGGAGTCACATCGGCGATAGAGCGCACTCTCAGACCTGCCGCCTGAATAGAGCGGATCGCCGCTTCCCGCCCAGGGCCAGGCCCTTTGACGTAGACATCCACATCAGTCATCCCATTGCTCATGGCATCTCTGGCCGCTTTCCGAGCAGCCTGCCGGGCCGCAAAGGGTGTGCTCTTGCGTGATCCCCTGAACCCAACCGTCCCTCCACTAGCCCAGTTGATGACGTTCCCTTGCGTGTCGGTCACCGTCACGATTGTGTTGTTGAAAGTGGCGTGAACGTGGGCCTGTCCACGCGGCACATTCCTCTTGACCTTGCGTCCCCCTCGACGCTGGCCTGTTCGCCTATCTCGCGCCATTACCCCTCCCGCGTAAACATACGTTACTTCTTCTTCATTCCACGTCGCCGCCCGCGGCCAGGCACCGTCTTCTTGGGGCCACGCTTGGTACGGGCGTTTGTCCGCGTGCGCTGACCGTGTACCGGCAGATTGCGACGGTGCCGCAGACCTCGATAACTTCCAATATCTATCAAGCGCCTGATGTTCATCTGCACCTGACGCCGCAAGTCACCCTCGACCTGATATTCGCGGTCAATAACCTCGCGCAGGGCAGCAACGTCCGATTCCGTCAGGTCCTTGACCTGCATATCGGGATTTACTCCGGCTTTGCGCAGAATCTCACCGCTCAGACTACGCCCAATGCCATAGATATACGTCAGGCCAATCTCTACTCGCTTGTTCCGTGGCAGGTCCACCCCTGCAATACGCGCCATACTTCCTCCCCTGCAATTTGCAGTTTGCTACTATCCCTGGCGTTGCTTGTGCTTTGGGTTCTCGCAAATCACCCGCACCACACCACGTCGCCGGACAATCTTGCACTTTGGACAACGTTTCTTTACCGAGGGCGACACTTTCATCGCACTATACCTCCTGATCCTACATCCATTTATTATTTGATGAATCCTTCATAGTGACGCATCAAGAGTTGGGCCTCCAGCTGGCGCATCGTATCCAACACCACGCCGACTACGATCAAGAGACCCGAAGCGGTAATGAGCAACATCCGTGTATGCAAGAACAGATCCACGATGTAGGGCAACACCGCCACGCTGCCCAGGAACAATGCGCCCACCAGAGTAATGCGGCGGTAGACAGAGTTAATATAATCAGCCGTCTTTTTACCTGGCCTGATCCCTGGGATGAATCCCCCCTGTCGTCTCAGGGCGCCCGGCAAATCCTGCTGTTGAACCATCACGTCAGTATAAAAGTAGGTGAAGCCCACAACTGCCAGGAAGTAAAGCAGCCCATACCAGATATTCTGGGGGGAAAAGAAAGTCATCATCCCCTGGGCAAACCCGGACACGGTGGCGTTCTCACTGCCGACAAAGAACTGGGCAATCACTGCCGGGAAAACGAGAATGGACTGGGCAAAAATCAACGGGATCATCCCCGCCGTGTTGACCCGCAAGGGAATGTGGGTGCTTCCGCCACCATACATCTTGTTGCCCCGCACCCGCTTACCGTATTGCACCGGGATGCGCCGTTCCCCCTCCTGCACTACTACAATCACAAACATCGTGATGGCCATGATAGCCAAAAAGATGCCCAGCATCAACACACCCATCCCCGTGCTGCCACCCTCCATCGTCTGAGCCTGAGCCCAGATGCGCACAATGTTCTGCGGCACTCTGGCCACGATGCCACCAAAGATAATCAGCGAAAGCCCGTTACCTATACCCTGCTCGGTGATCAAATCTCCCAACCAGATGGCGAACATCGTGCCAGCCGTCATCGCCGCCAGCACCGCAATGGTAGACATGATATTCGCCGGTGAGTCGAAACCAAAGTCAGGCAAAACGGGAGAGGTACCGAAACGGTTAAAGCCTTGAGCCTGTCCAAAAGCCGTCAACAACCCCAGAGGAACGGCCAGGTAGTACGTCCACTGGTTCATCTTGCGCCGGCCCGCCTCCCCCTCCTGGGCCAGCCGCTCCAACTTGGGCACGATCGGTTGCAGCAACTGCATGATGATGGAAGCGGTGATGTACGGAGAGACCCCATTCGCCATAACCGAAAAGTTCGCCACCGCCCCGCCGGAGAGCATGTTGAGAACATTGAACAACTGGCTGGCGCCACCGGTGCCCGCCATCAGTTGCTGCAAAGCCTCCTGATCCACCCCCGGCACTGGCACGTGCGCCGCCAGCCGGTAGATGACGAGAATCAGCAGCGTATACAACAACTTGCGCCGCAAATCGGGCAAGGCCATGGCATTCCGCAGAGCCTTAATCATCGCTTCACTCCTAATCCTTTATCCCTTGCTGTCCTGCAATCCCTTGCTGTCCTGCAATCTGTTGCTGTCCTGCAATCCGTTGCTGTCCTGCAATCCGCTGCTGTCCTGCAATCCG
>CAYQTW010000029.1:0-14148 GCA_964420485.1 uncultured Anaerolineales bacterium | reverse complement strand
TTGACGCAGATTCACGCTGATCTGCCCTGGAAATCAACAAAATCTGCGTTTTCTGTGTTCATCTGCGTCCTATTTTCTGTATCCGGAGTCAAGTGTTAAATTTGTCAGTCAACCAGGAGCAAGAGTGGGGCAGTTTGTGTTGACAGAGCGATGAATGATGGTATGATTCAGAAGAGTTGATTTCGCCTTCACACGCCACGTTGGCGCTGGAGGCAGTTATCGTGGCGCTAAAGCAGGCTACGGAGCGATAATACTCCGAATACTACCAGAACGATGCCTGAAGCCTTGTTGACCCAGTGCAGAGTGCGCTCGTCGAATCTTGTTTTGAGCAGGCTAGCGCCACTCGTGAGTATAAACCACCACAGGGCTGAACCGGTAAATGTGCCGAGTATCAGCAATCCTGGCGACTGGTAGTCTCCGGCAACGTCAACTGTGCCCATCCCGGCAAAGATTGCTACAAAGAAAAGGATGGTCATCGGATTGGTAAGCGTCAGGAAAAGCGCCGAGAGCCAAGATCCCCACACTCCCCGCCCGCTGGTACCAATGAGTGGCGCGAATGCGCCATGCGTAGCTCAGAATGACACCGGGACGATTATTTTTCTGGAACAGCCTTACGAGAGAGGCCATAGTCTTTAGCATTGAATTCCTCGAGGGTGCAAAATGACACCAGACTACCTCACCGAACTATTGACGACATATTGGTTCGCCCCGCCGGTGGCGCTGTGGCGGGCGGTCGAGTTGCGTGTGGCGGCGGAGGAGCAGTACGAGCGTCCCTTGCTCGACCTGGGCTGCGGCGATGGGCTGATCGCACACGCGCTTTTTGGGATTGAGAATCCGGTGGACGTGGGGTTCGATCCCTGGCCAGAGCAACTGTGCCAGGCGGCCCGGTCGGGTGTCTACCGCCACGTGGACCTGGCCCAAGGCCATCGCCTGCCCTACGCCGACGGCGCGTTCGCCACCGTCTTTAGCAACTCGGTGCTGGAGCACATCCCCGACGTGGCGCCGGTCGTGCGCGAGGCGGGGCGGGTACTGCGGTCCAGCGGCCATTTCATCTTTACCGTGCCCTCCGACGCCTTCCGCCACATGCTCGATGGTTACATCCGGGCGATGGAAGCCGGGAACGTGGAGCAAGCCGAGCGGTACGCCGCCGGTGTGGACGTGTGGCTGGAACACCACCACTACCACACGCCAGCGGAGTGGGGCGATCTGCTGGCCGCCGCCGGGATGAGACTGGTCAAGGCACGCTATTACATCCCGGAGGAGGTCGAGCGGCTGTGGGACCGGATGAACGACCGCTACGGCGTGGGCCGGCCCAGGTCGGCTTGGGGAACGCTGGTCTCGCCCCGACTGCGGCCCCTGGGCTACCAACCTCTCCTGCGCCGCTGCGTCGCGCGCACTCTGTCGCGTCGCTGGCGCCCTTACTACGAGATGGATGTCCCTTCCGGCGAAAAGGGCGGCGGCCTGCTCGTCGTCGCCCGGCGGAACAGTGAACAATGAATAAAACGCAAACCGTATCCTCCATCACGCCTGACGCATGGGATAATTTCGTCACGGCCCATCCCGACGGACATATCCTCCAGACCAGTGCCTGGGGAACGCTCAAGTCGCAGTTCGGGTGGGCCGGCGAGCGGGTAGGGCTGGCGCGCGGTGGCGAACTGGTCGCCGGGGCGCAGGTGCTCTACCGGCATTTGCCGGCCGGGCTGGGCCGCTTGGCCTACATCCCCAAAGGGCCGCTGGTGGATTGGGCCGACGAGGAGCAACTGGCGGCGCTGCTGGTGGCCCTCGACCACGCTGCCCGGTCGCGGGGAGCCATCGCGCTCACCATCGAGCCTGATCTGCCCGATGAGCCTGTTCATCGTGAACGGCTGCGCGCGCTCGGCTTCCGCCCGGCTCCCTTTGGTGCTGTCCAACCCCGCCGCACCATCATCGTGGACATCTCCCCCGACGAGGGGGCGATCCTGGCGGCGATGAAATCAAAGACGCGCTACAACGTGCGACTGGCAGGCCGCAAGGGAGTGACGGTGAGAGAGGCTACCGGGGCCGACCTGCCGGCCTTTCACGCGCTGATGGGTGCCACTGCCGCGCGGGACCGGTTCGGCGTCCACACCCCGGCCTACTACGAGGCGGCCTACCGGCTGTTCGTGCCCCGGGGCCGGGCGCGGCTACTCCTGGCCGAGGTGGAGGGGGAGCCAGTGGCGGCGCTGATAGTCTTTGCGCTGCCGCCACGAGCCTGGTACTTTTACGGGGCCTCGGGCGACGCTCACCGCGAAAAGATGCCCACTTACTACCTGCAGTGGGAGGCGATACGCTGGGCCAAATCGCTTGACTGCACCACATACGATCTGTGGGGCGTCCCCGACGAGGACGAGGCCACGCTGGAGGCAGAGTTCACGCAGCGGCGGGATGGGCTGTGGGGTGTCTATCGCTTCAAGCGGGGCTTTGGCGGGCAACTGGTGCGCAGCGTGGGCGCGTGGGATCGAGTCTATGCGCCGCTGCGCTACCGGGTGCTGGGTGCTGGGTACTCGATACTGGATGCCCGGCGAAGATGAAATCACGTTTCACGTCTCACGTTTCACGCGCCGAGTGGAACGCGGCGCTGGCCGAGTTGCCCAGCGCGCACGTCCTGCAAACCTGGGAGTGGGGCGAATTCAAGTCCCGCTACGGGTGGAAGGCGGCCCGTTATTTGTGGCTGGACGATGACCGGCCCCGCGCAGCCGCCTCGGTGCTGACCCGCCGGTTGAAACGCTGGCCTGCTGCGGTGATGTACGTTCCCAAGGGCCCTGTTCTGGACTATGGTGACACCGCTCTTCTGGAGCATGTCCTGGCCCGCCTGGAAAACACGGCCCGGCAGGAGCGAGCGCTGTTCGTCAAGATAGACCCCGACGTGCAGGCCGACACCGCCGTAGGGCAAGCAGTCGTGGAGAGACTAGGCCGCCGGGGCTGGCGGGCCTCTGCCGAGCAAATCCAGTTCCGCAACACTGTCTGTGTGGATCTGACCTGCAGCCCCGACGAACTCTTGGCGGCGATGAAATCAAAGTGGCGCTACAACGTGCGACTGGCGGGGCGCAAGGGGGTGACGGTGCGCCGAGGCACGTCGAATGACCTGCCGCTGCTGTACCAGATGTACACCGAGACCGCGGCCCGTGATGGCTTTGTCATCCGGCCCGAGGAGTATTACCACGATGCCTGGGCCGTTTTCATCGAGGCGGGACTGGCGCAGCCGCTCATCGCCGAGGTGGAGGGGGGGGCGGTGGCGATGGTAGTGGTCTTTCGCTTTGCTTCGCGGGCGTGGTACATGTACGGGGCATCCTGTGCCACTCACCGCGAAAAGATGCCCAATCACCTGTTGCAGTGGGAGGCAATGCAGTGGGCGCGTGAGCATGGCTGTACGGTCTATGATATGTGGGGTGCGCCGGATGTGCTGGACGAGTCGGATCCGCTGTGGGGTGTGTACCGCTTCAAACGCGGGTTCGGCGGGCAGTTCGTGAGACATATCGGGGCCTGGGATTTCCCGATCTCGCGGTTGGGCTACCGGCTCTACACTACCGTGATGCCCCGCGTGCTGGCGGTGATGCGCCGGCAGCACAAGATAGAACAGGGCAAAGTAGACGAGGTTTCTATACCTCGTGGGCGCGATATGGAAATCGCGGCTACGGCACAATCGCCCCGAAATAAAGATACCAGTTAGATAGGATGGCCTAATGTTACCTTCAGCCTATCCTTATGATCGTCAGGAGTTAAAAGCCGCCTGGACGCAATTTGTCCAGAACGGGATCGTGGATTTGCCGGCGCTGGACCCGGCGGTCGTGCGTTCTTGGCGCTATTGTCGGGATGCCGGGTTGGAGCCGTATGTGCTTCCTCAACCCAAACGTTACAGTACAGAGGTACTGGAACAGCGGCGACAGGATCGCTTTGACCTGATCGCCATCGCGCGTCCGTTCATGGAGGATATCTACCAATTTGCCGGCGAGTCAGACATGATCGTGTACCTGGCCGATGAAGGACTCTGCATCTTGGACTGGCTGGGGGACGAGGCGCTGCAACACGCGCTAGAAGGCATGGGATTGAGCGATGGGGTATGCCTGACCGAGGAGCAGGTTGGCACTAATGCAGCATCTATGGCACTGAAGGAGGGACTACCGGCGCAGATCGTAGGCCCGGAGCATTTCTGCCTGGTTTATCATCCTCTCACTGACACGGCAGCCGCGATCCATGCCCTGGATGGCAAAATGATGGGCGTGATTGACATCGTAACGCTGGAGCAGAACAGCCATCCCCACACCTTGGGCATCGTTATGGCAGCAGCCAGGGCTATCGAGAATCTGTTGCAGGCAGAACAGAGTTTCTCCGAGGCCCACCGGCGCCTGACGGAATTGAACGCCGCATTGCAGGCTGTGAGCAGGGGACTCGTGTTCCTTGACCCCGAGGGACGGGTCACTCACATCAACGCTTGTGCTGGTGATATTCTGGGCATCTCCCACCGGCTGGCGATGGGACGTATGCTTGGCGCCTTGACTGGACTCCCCGCCGAAATGGAGGTGGCGATGGCCCGGCAGACTCCAATGCCGGAAAAGGAAGTCGTCTTTCAGGCAACGGATGGGCCTCGCTCTTGCCTGATGAGCGTAGATGTGTTGAGGGAAGGAGCCAATCTACTGAGGTTTATCCTCACGCTGGAACGCACTACCGAGGTGCGGCGATTGGTACATCGCATGGTGGGTGCGCAGGCCCACTTTACGTTCGACGACATACTGGGTCAAGACGTGGAGATGCTCCGGGTGCTGTACTATGCCCGCGTTGCCGCCCAGGGCGATTCTAACGTGCTACTCCTGGGTGAGAGCGGTACCGGCAAAGAGATGTTTGCCCAGGCCATTCACAACGAGAGCCGGCGGGCTGATGGCCCGCTCATCGCCATCAACTGCGCGGCGATCCCCCGCGAATTGATGGCCAGCGAGTTGTTTGGCTACGAGGGAGCGTTCGCCGGTGGAGAAGATGGCCGGCCCGGCAAATTTGAACTCGCCGATGGGGGTACCATCTTTTTCGACAACGTGGACGGAATGCCCCTGGACGTGCAGGCCAGCATCCTGCGGGTGATTGACACCCGGGAGATCATCCGTCTAGGTGGCACCCGAGTCATTCCACTGGATGTGCGCGTCATCGCTGCTTCCAACAACGTGGACCTGGCCCACGAGGTGCAGCGAGGACACTTTCGCGCCGATCTCTTTTATCGCCTGAATGTCCTGGCCTTGACGATCCCTCCACTGCGGGAGCGCGGGAACGATATTTTGTTGCTGGTCGTCCACCTGATCGAAAAGTTTGCCCGTCGTTTGGGAAAGAGCGTGACCGTTTCGCCTGGGGCTATGGCTGTGTTGCAGTCCTATCATTGGCCGGGAAACGTGCGCGAACTGGAAAATGTGTTGGAACGGGCCATGTACGTGATGGAGGGCTGTGAGGTGACAGTGGAGCACCTGCCCCGTGAGTTGCGTATGGCTACCATCGGCGGCACAGACGAGGTTGTGCTCACTCTGCAAGAAGCCGAGCGCCAGGCGGTCATCCGCGCCGGGCGAGCGTTGCGGGGCAATGTCACCAGAATGTCCAATGCTCTGGGTATCGGCCGCACCACTCTATGGCGCAAGATGAAGACTTTTAATCTATCCCCTGATTCTTTCAAGAAATAATGGCAGTGGCAATTGTTCCAAAAAGAAACGCAAAGAGAGGTATTATAGTTCCGGTGTGAAACAAAATCGAGCAAAACCTTGACAATGCTGCCCTGATGGAATATAATGAGTGGGCTGGTTAATGGCATAATCACCGAAAGGATGCTCTTTTGAGCGGGGGTTTTTTGGGATATGCTCGGGCGGGAGAAACAAGCACACGGAACTTGCCAGTGGGCAATGGTATGCAACGACTCGTCCGGTGAGGGCGGATACGTTGTCGTGAGAAGGCATCTCTCCGAGATTGACTCGGGAGGAGATGTCTTTTTGTTTTACTGTTGATTCGTCCAGGTCTACTTTTCGCTCTCTTGCGTAGTGAATGAAATAGCGCGAAAAACGGACCCAAGGAAAAGGAGGTGGTTGCCACATAAAATAACACGATTGGAGTGAGGATTCGCAAATACTGTTCGTCTGAACACAATTCATAAAAGGAGAAAACAGATAATGAAAAAGCAAGGTTTAATGGGAGAGTTGATCGGTGAGGTCTTTGGGACCTTTATCCTGATCCTTCTTGGTGATGGCGTCGTCGCCAACGTGGGGCTGGCTCCTCGTCTGGACGCGCCGGCCTACAACTGGAACACGATCACTATCGGATGGGCCTTTGCGGTCATCATCGCCGTGTACGTCACCGGTGGCGTCTCTGGCGCGCACCTCAACCCGGCGGTCACGCTGGCGCTGGCCGTGAAGCGCGGCTTTGACTGGGCCAAGGTTATCCCCTACTGGATCGCTCAGATGGTTGGTGCTTTCCTGGGCGCGTTGGGTGTGTACCTGGTATATTTGGATGGTTTGGTAGCAGCCGGCATGCCGAATGTCTGGTGCACCGGAGCGGGCGGCGTCTTTGGCCAGGCTTTCTGGGGCGGCGCCGGAGCGGCATCCGCTGGCTCATACTCACTTGTTGTCGCCTGCATAGCCGAGATCTTTGGCACGGCCGTGCTGCTGTGGGGCGTCCTGGCCAGTGGTGACACGAAGAACCTGGGTGTCGGAGCCAACCTCGGACCGTTCGTGGTCGGCTTTGCAGTCCTGGCGGTTGGCCTTTCCCTGGGTGGCCCCAGCGGCTACTCGATCAATCCTGCCCGTGACCTTGGCCCGCGCATCTTTGGCGCTCTGGTCGGTACCACGGGTCTCTTTAGTGGCATCTACTGGCTGTTGCCGCCTGTCATCGCGCCTCTCGTTGGCGGTGTCATAGGTGTTTTCACCTACGACTGGTTCGTCACCGCCAATCTGCCCGGCAAGGATTAAATAGTTAGGCCATAACAAGGCTATATCAACCAAAGCAGTGGGATTATCAGCGGGAGGGAGGAGAGCATCTAGTTCTCTCTTTCCCTCCCCATCCTGCCCGTAGAAAAAAGGAGATAAAATCGTGAAAAAACTGATCAACAAGCCAGAGGATGTAGTAAAAGAAGAACTGGAAGGTCTGGCGCTGGCCTATCCCGACATAGTCAAGGTGCATTTTGAGCCTGACTTTATCTACCGCGCCGATGCCCCGGTGAAGGGCAAAGTGGCCCTCATCTCCGGTGGCGGCAGCGGCCATGAGCCTATGCACGGCGGCCTCGTGGGCCTGGGTATGCTGCACGCGGCCTGCCCCGGTCAGGTGTTCACCTCCCCCACCCCGGACCAGATGCTGGAAGCCGCCAAGATGGTGCAGAGCGGCGCGGGTGTGCTGTACATTGTCAAGAACTATACCGGCGACGTCATGAACTTTGAGATGGCGGCCGACATGGCCCGCAGCGAGGGCATCAGAGTATTGAACATCCTGATAGACGACGACACGGCTGTAAAGGACAGCCTGTACACCGCCGGCCGGCGCGGCGTGGGCACCACGGTTCTAGCGGAAAAAATCTGCGGCGCGGCGTCGGAAAAGGGCTACGACCTGAAAAAAGTGGCCGACCTGTGCCGCAAAGTCAACATCAACGGGCGCAGTATGGGCATGGCCCTCACATCTTGCACCGTGCCGGCGGCCGGCAAGCCCACCTTTGACCTGCCCGAGGACGAAATGGAGATCGGCATCGGCATCCACGGTGAGCCCGGCCGAACGCGCATGCCGCTCAAGACCGCCGACGAGATCACCGAGATGCTGGCCCTGGCGATCATTGAGGATCCGGCCTACAGCAGGACCGTGCGGGAACTGGACGAGGAGAAGGGCGAATGGGTGGACGTCACCCTGGAGGATCCGCCGTTCAAGGCCGGTGACCAGGTGCTGGCCTTTGTGAACAGCATGGGCGGCACTCCAGCCATCGAACTTGCCATCCTCTACCGCAAACTGCACGAGATCTGCGAAAAGAAGGGATTAAAGATCGTCCGCAATCTCATCGGCCCCTACATCACCTCCCTGGAAATGCAGGGCTGCTCCATCACTCTGCTCAAGATGGACGACGAACTGCTCGAACTGTGGGACGCCCCGGTCAAGACCATCGGTATGCGCTGGGGAATATAGGCAGACCAGAGACCGGGCTTTTCACGGAAAACCCGGTTTCTATCTACGAAGGAGATAGTTTGTATGTCCATCACTACAGTTGACGTTCTGGACTGCCTGCGCCAGATGGCAGACGTGATCCACGAGAACAAAGAGTACCTCACCGACCTGGATGCAGCCATCGGCGACGCCGACCACGGCATCAACATGGATCGCGGGTTCCAGGCCATCCTGAAGAAACTGCCCAGCGTGGAGGATAAAGACGCGGGCACCATCCTCAAGACAGCAGGCATGGCCCTGGTGTCCAGCGTCGGTGGGGCAGGTGGGCCACTCTACGGCACGGCCTTTATGCAGGCCGGCATGGCCATAGCCGGCAAGTACGAATTAAAGGCCGAGGATATGTTGGCCATCCTGGACGCGGCTCTCAAGGGAGTGGTTATGCGGGGTAGGGCCAACCTGGATGACAAGACGATGGTGGACGCCATTACTCCCGCCGTGGCCGCTATTCGAGATGCGCTGGGAAACGGCGCCAGCACGGTAGAGGCCCTGGAACAAGCAGCGGCGGCGGCGGAAAAGGGCATGAAGGATACCATCCCTATGCTGGCCAAGAAAGGACGGGCCAGTTACCTGGGCGAGCGCAGCATCGGCCACCAGGACCCAGGCGCGACCTCCTCGTACCTCCTGATCAACACCATGGCCGAGATGGCACGAGCGAAAGAGTAGAGAAATCAGGTTTTTAAGAGAAAGCCCGGTTTCTTGAGACAGAAAGTGGAATAAAGGAGACTCAGAAAATGGCAAAGAAATATGCAGCAGCAGTAGACCAGGGTACGACCAGTACCCGCTTCATGGTCTTTGACCACGCCGGACAGGTGGTCAGCGTGCATCAGATGGAGCACGAGCAGATTTACCCGCAGGCCGGCTTAGTCGAGCACGACCCGCTAGAGATCTGGGATCGCACCCAGGACGTGATCAAGGCCGCGCTGGAAAAGAACGGCATTGACGCCAATGAAATTGCTTCCATCGGCATCACCAACCAGCGCGAGACCACTGTCGTCTGGGACAAGAACACCGGCAAGCCCTACCACAACGCCATCGTCTGGCAGTGCACCCGCACCAAGGACATCTGCGATGAACTGGCTAAGGATGGCGGCCAGGACCGCTTCCGCGCCAAGGTCGGTCTGCCTTTGGCGACCTACTTTTCCGGCCCCAAGATCAAGTGGATCCTGGATAACGTAGAGGGTGTCCGCGAGGCGGCCGAGAAGGGTGATGCCATCTTTGGCAACATTGACACCTGGGAGATTTGGAACCTGACCGGTGGCCCCAAGGGCGGTGCACATGTGACCGACGTCACCAACGCCAGCCGCACCATGCTGATGGACTTGGAGACGCTGGACTGGGATCCGGAAATCCTGGGTATCATGGGCATTCCGCGCCAGATGTTGCCAGAGATCCGCCCCTCCAGTGACCCCAAGATCTATGGCTACACGCCTGAGGATGGGCCACTGGGAACCAAGATCCCGGTCTGCGGCGACCTGGGCGACCAGCAGGGCGCGCTCGTGGGTCAGACTTGCTTCAGCCCTGGCGAGGCCAAGAACACCTACGGCACCGGCTGCTTCATGCTGATGAACACCGGCACCAAGCCCGTGCCCAGCAAGAGCGGCCTGTTGACCACGCTGGCGTACAAGTTCGGTGATGCCCCGGCAGTCTACGCTCTTGAGGGCTCCATCGCCATCACCGGCGCGCTGATCCAGTGGCTGCGCGACAACATCAACCTGATCGAAAAGTCGCCGGAAATCGAAGACCTGGCCAAGACCGTCGAGGACAACGGCGGCATCTACTTTGTGCCTGCCTTCTCCGGCCTCTTTGCCCCTTACTGGAAGAGCGACGCCCGTGGCGTGATCGTCGGCATGACCCGTTACGTCAACAAGGGGCACCTGGCCCGCGCCGCGCTGGAGGCGACCGCCTTCCAAACCCGCGAGGTGCTGGATGCGATGAAGAAGGACTCTGGCGTGACCCTCACGGCGCTGAAAGTGGACGGCGGCATGGTCTTTAACGAACTGCTCATGCAGTTCCAGGCCGACATCCTGGGCGTGCCCGTCGTGCGCCCGACGGTAGCCGAGACCACTGCGCTGGGTTCCGCCTATGCCTCCGGTCTGGCCGTCGGTTTCTGGAACAACACCGACGAACTGCGCGAGAACTGGGGCATAGACAAGACCTGGGATCCCGAGATGGACGCGGATACGCGCGCGGAACTCTACAAGTACTGGCTCAAGGCCGTCACGCGCACCTTTGATTGGGTGGAGTAAAAACATTCGGACCGTAATGTCCGATCAATCTGCACGCTAAGGCAGAAGGCGAAGGGAACTGAGAGAGGCAGACTTCTCAGTTCCCTTTTCCCAAAGTGAGCCCAACATTCCACCTTCCCGAAAGCTGGGATCTGTCAGAGCTTTCGGGAAGGTGAATAAAAGATGAGGGAAAAAAGTGCATATAGTCGTTTGCCTCAAACAGATTATTGATCCCGAGATACCTCCTCACGTATTTCAGATTGATCCCGTCGAGAAAAAACAGATACGGGGAAGACAGGCGCTTCTCATCAGCGATTTCGATGCCATCGCCCTCGAAGTTGCCCTGCAACTGAAAGAAAAAGTGGACGGCAAAGTGACCGCCATCACCATCGGCGCGGCGGATGCGGTGGAGGCGCTGCACACGGCGCTGGCCATGGGCGCCGATGAGACCGTGCTCATTTCCGATCCGGTCTTCGAGGAAATCGATTCCTTCGGCAAGGCGCACATCCTGGCCGCCGCGCTGCACAAACTGGGCCAGTTTGACGGGGTGCTATGCGGCCGGCAGGCCGGAGACGTGGAACTGGGCCTGGTAGGGCCGTTCCTGGCAGAGATGACGGGCCTCCCTTGCGTCACCCTGGCGGCCAATATGGAGCCGGAGAATGGCAAGATGCGCTTCAGGCGGCCCATAGAGGGCGGGTACGAGATTCTGGAGACGACCACGCCGTTCCTGGCGACCATCACCAACGACGAGAGCAACGTGGCCCGTTACGCCTCGGTCCGGGGCATCAGAAAGGCCATGCGGACAGAAATCCCCACCTGGTCTGCCGCCGACCTGGCCCTCGATCCGGCCGAGATTGGCTTGGAAACCGCACAGATCGAGATGGAAGAACTGTTCGTCCCTGAGCGGGAGATACGGTGCGAGTTCATCGCGGGCGAGTCGGGGCCGGAGAAGGCGCAGCAACTGGCTCTACGCCTCAGAGAACTGAAACTCTTGTAGGGGGAGTATACAATGACAAACATTCTGACATTCTGTACCGCTTCGGCTCAAGAACTCCCCCGCACTGCGCTGGAAATCCTGGCGGCAGGCCGGCAGTTGGGGGACAAACTGGGAAATGGCAAGGTCCAGGCGGCCCTGATCGGGCCGGATGTGGAGGAGCACGGAGAGGCGCTGGTGCATCACGGCGCCGACGAGGTTTTTGTCGCCAGCCATCCCCGCTTGCAGGATCACGAGGCGGATGTCATCCTGGGGACATTGCAGACAGTCGTGCAGCAACTTGGACCCGACGTGGTTCTCTTCCCTCACGATGCGCTAAGCGGGGGAAACGTCGGGCCGCGCCTGGCCTACCGGCTGGGGACGGGCATTGTCACCGACTGCGTGGGCTTTGAGATCAAGGGCGACACGATCCGCTGGCTGCGCCCCGTCTACGGAGGAAAGGCCATGGCCTACATGGTCGCCAGCGGCCCGGTGCAACTGGCGACGATGCGTTCGCGCGCCTTTGAACCGCTTCCGCCCGACTCCGCGCGCCAGGGAGCAGTGCATACCCTGGAGATTGACGTGGGCGCCATATCCTCCCCAGTGTCGCTGGTCGAAAGGACGCAGGAGAAGATGGAAGGAATCAGCCTGGACCAGGCCCAGATCATTGTGAGCGGGGGCCGGGGCATGGAGGACAAGGAGGGGTTTTCCGCGTTGGAGCGCCTGGCCCAAGTCCTGGGAGCAGCGGTGGGAGGGTCACGGCCGGCTGCCGATCTGGGATGGGTGCCTCATTCCCAACTCGTCGGCCAGACGGGGAAAATCGTGGCTCCCAACCTGTACATCGCCGTGGCGATCTCTGGTGCTCCCCAGCACATGGCGGGAGCCGGATCGTCCAAGACGATCGTGGCCATCAACAAAGACGAGGACGCCCCTATCTTTAAGGTGGCTCACGTCGGGGTCGTGGACGAGTGGCAAAATATCATCCCCGCCCTGACCGCAGCGTGCGAGGAGATGTTGAGCGATTAGAAACGAGTAATTGCTCAGGCTCGCGGTGGACGTGCCGTCCATCGCTCGAATAGGAGAAATATCATGGAATTGGAAACACAAGTCATTGTCATCGGTGGAGGCGCGACCGGAACAGCCGTGTTGCGCGATTTGACCATGCGCGGTTTGAACGCTATGCTATTTGAACGAGGCAACCTCTCAGAAGGTACGACCGGCAACTTTCACGGCTTGTTGCACAGCGGCGGTCGCTACGCGGTCAAAGATCAACCTGCGGCCGTGGAATGCATCGAGGAGAATCGCATCTTGCGCCGCATCGCCCCGCAGGCGATTGAAGACACGGGAGGATTTTTCATCACGCTCGACGACGCTGATGAAGAGTTCCTCCCCCGCTTCTTGAAGGGCTGCGCCGAGGTAGGCATCCCGACCGAGGTGATCTCCGGCGCTGAGGCGCTGCGCGAGGAGCCGAATCTATCGCCCAAAATCCGCCAGGCCGTGGTCGTGCCAGATGCCAGCATTGACGGCTGGGACTTGTGCACAGGCAACGTCGCTGCGGCCAAGGAATGTGGCGCTCGCGTTTTTCTCTATACCCCGGTGACGGAAATCCTGCGCCAGGGCGACCGCGTCTCCGGCGTCAGAGCAGTGGACCAGACCAATGGTGACGAATATATTGTCCATGCCGACTATGTGGTCAGCGCCAGCGGCCCTTGGGCCGCCAAGGTCGCTGCCCTGGGCAACGTCAAGATCGGGATGAGTCTCAGTAAAGGCACTATGGTCGTCCTGGACAGCCGTCCTTTGAAGCGAGCCATCAACCGCTGCCGCTACCCATCTGATGGCGACATCATCGTCCCGGTTGGCACGACCATTGTGCTGGGCACCACATCGGTAGACATCGAGGACCCCGATAACTTTGTCATTGAGGAATGGGAAATAGACAAGATGCTGGACGAGTGCATTCAGATGGCGCCCGTGATCGAGGACATGCGTATGCAGCGAAATTTCGCCAGCATCCGTCCACTGTACCAGCCCCCTGCAGAGAGTGAGGAAGAGGAGGAAACAACGGGGATAGATGTCAGCCGGGCGTTCTACGTTCTCGACCACGAGGCGCTGGATAGCGTGGGCGGCTTTATCACCATCACCGGCGGCAAGTTGACCACTTCCCGCTTGATGGCCGAAAGGACAGTTGATCTCGTCTGCGCCAAGATGGGGATTGACGTGCCTTGTCGCACCCATCTGGAGCCATTGCCCACCGGATAGAAACCAGGTATCATCTCAATATTCTGGGGCACTTTTAACGTAGCCGCGCTTTCCATAGCGCGTTATGTCCGCGAGGTATGGAAACCTCGGCTACATTGCCCCACTTTATTGAGCAGGTACGAAACCAGGTTGTGAATTTATGGCCAAAAGCAAAAAACGGCGGAAAAATGAGCAGGAAGAACGAGCGAGCCAGTTCGACTGGATTCCACGCTGGGGCTGGATACTGATCTTTGTCGTGCCGCTAGTCTTGAGCGAGTTCATGTTCTACATGGCGGACCGGAGGATCAGCATGATCCTTTTCCTGGTAGCCTGGATCGGATTCTGGGGCGCGATAATGTGGCGATCCGGGTGGGCGATCCTGAAAAAACGCAACGACTAGCGAGTCAGCGAATCAGCGAATCAGCGAGTCAGCGAATCAGCGAATCAGCGAGTCAGCGATGCCGGACGTGGAAGAAATAATCCGCCGCCTGGCGGCTTGCACCGAGGAAAACCGCGCTCAATTTCAGG
>CAYQTW010000028.1:0-14447 GCA_964420485.1 uncultured Anaerolineales bacterium | reverse complement strand
GTCAACTCGGTGTCGCTCAATGGGTCGGTGGGGTCGCCACGCGCACCGCAGATTCCCGACTCGAAGCGGTTCCCGTCCACGCTGTACAGGATGACCCGCGCCAACGCTTTAGCCGGAAAACGCGCCTCCAGCGATTCGTCCACCGCCATCGTGACCTTGTCGGCCAGGCACAGTATGGCCTGGTCAAAAATGCGCGGTTCGGTCACCTGTTCGGGGTCGAGCCGGCCGTCAACGAGGGTCGCCGCCACCGGGTAGGGCAGGCTATATTGCGCCTGCTCTGTGTCAGCGGGGTGGGCCACGGTGAGACGGGTCGCCGCCTCAAAGGTGTGCACCTCGATCTTGGCAATGTCGTTGGGCGCGAGACGGTGCTCGGCGGCCAGAGAGAGCGCGCCCTCGACGGCCGGCTGCGCCCAGCGACAGCAGGCGTAGGGCTTGAAATACAAATCGCGCATCAGCCAAACCTGGCCCAGGCTGGCCCACACGGAAGCCACATCGTCGCCTTCCACCGTGAGCGCCGGCGCCCCGGTAAAGCCCGCCGCCGCCAGTTGCCCGGCCAATACGCCGGCCATACTGCCCCAGCCGGAGCCGTCTTTGAGCATGGTCGGATGGTCAACGCAGCGCATCATTGGCGAACGCGGGCCGTGATACTCGGCAATGCCCAATGCGTGGCGCGTGCGCGTCGTGTCCAGACCGAGCGCACGGGCCGTCACCGCCGCCGCGCCAAGCGCCCCCCACGCGCCGGAGGTGTGATAGTCGCTGGCAGTGTGATGCAGCGCCACCCCGGCCCGCAGCGCAATCTCGTAGCCGACCACCAGCGATGTTAGCAAGTCCTCACCGCGCCAGTTCACAACCTCGCCCAGGGCCAGCGCCGCCGGAAAGACATTCGCTCCAGCATGCCCCTTGCAGGGCCGGTAGCCGTCGTGCATGTCCATGGCGTCAATGGTCATACCATTGGCCAGCGCCGCCCCTGGCGCACTCACCCGCCGCCCGTCGAGCAGCAGCGTGGCCTCATCCCCGCCGTAGACGGCCGCCGCCACGTCCCGCACGATACGGCTCAACTCTGTGGCGTGTCCGGCTACCAGCGTGCCGCTCAAATCGAGCACACAACGGGCCGCCACGTGCTGCACATCGGGCGGCACCTCGGCCCAGGTCAGTTCGTGGATAAAATCAAAAAGCTCCATCAACCACTTGATCTCAACCTTAATTTGACAATGGCATATTCGCATCGCACGGCGGTTAAAACCGCGTGCTACACCTGCAAAGTCGCCCTTCGGCGACTGGGACAGTCCACGCAAGTGGACTTTGCAGTAGTTGCCCGCGAATTTATTCGCCGGGCTTTGAATGTGCCATTGTCAAATTAGCCTCAACCTTAACCTCAACCTCAATCTCTCCCGCGCCTCTGCCGCCCGGCCACCCAGGCCAGAAATATCCCTAGAAAGTACAACAGCAGCAACGGCAACATCACTATCATCATGTTGAAAGGGTCGGGTGTGGGAGTGATGGCCGCGGCCAGGATGGCGATGCCCACGACGGCGAATTTCCAGCCCCGGAGCAATAGTTCGGCATTGACCAGTCCCACCCATGCCAGGAAATAACACAGTAATGGCATCTCGAAACTGACACCCACCCAGAAAATCAACGAGGTGATAAAAGGGATGTACTCGTCCACCATCCAGGTTGGCTGGATCACGTCGGAGAGGAAGCCTAGCAGAAAGGGGATCGCCGCCGGCACCATAACAAAATAGGCAAAGGCCGCGCCTACCAGGAAACAGATCGTCACGCCGGGAATGATCCAATAGAGCGAGCGGCGCTCTCTGGGCGTGAGCCCCGGTGTGACAAAGCACAACAACTGGTAGGCGATGAGCGGCGTCGCCAGAATCGTGCCCGACACCAGCGCAATCTTCATAAAGATGCTGATAGTCGTCGTCGGACGCGGCGCGATGACCGGATGGTCGCCCATCGGGGCTAGTAGAAAGAGCAGGATGGGCTTGGAGACGAAAAAGCAGATGGCGCCGCAGACGAGGAGCGCGATGGCCGATTTTACCAGGCGTTCACGCAATTCCGCCAGGTGCCCGATCAGAGACATCAGTTGCTGCTGTTCTGGAGAAACCCCTTCTGCCATCGGCTTACCCGCTCAACGTTGCGACACGTTCTGTCTCCAGGCGCGCCAATGTTGCTTGCAGTTCGCACACCTGCTTCTCCAGTTCTGCTACACGTCCGACCAGCGCCTGTTTCTGCGGGCCGGGTTCTGCCTCCTCTGAAGCCTGTGTCGCCATCTCGTGACCGGTATCACTGACGGCCGGCGCCGGGGGTGGCGCCTCGAGCACGACCGCTGCTGCTGCTGCTTCGATTGGCCGGACCGCGCTCCTCACCTCCGCAATGACCTCGCGCACGGTACTCACGACGTCCGTGCCCTCGTGAGCAGCCTCAGCGACCCCAGCCTCCTTCCACCACTGGGCCATAAACTGGGTAGACAGTCCCCGCAATGCGCGGGTGTATGACCCCAACCTGGCGCCAATCGCGGGCAGCCTGTCCGGGCCGAAGAGGAGCAGCCCCAGGACGAGGATGAATAAGAGTTCGATCCAGTTGAAATTATTCAGGACATCCATGCCTGTCTACGTGTCTTTTGGTTCGCCGGTAGATTCATCTGGCTTCTCCTGCACGGCCTTTTTGAACTCGTTGATGGCCCCGCCGAGGCCCTTGCCGATGTCCGTCAGCCGGCTCGCACCAAAGATCACTAGAACGATGACCAGGACGACCACCCATTCCCACACACCAAAGTTCGGCATCTGCTATACCTCCCGCACGTCCACGATTTCTTGACCTTTAACCTGGCCCAGGGCAGCGACGATCTCCGCCTGGGGTATGTTGCGAATCTTGACCACTGTATCCCATTTGTCGGGTTCCTTGGGAGCCGGAGCGCCGCCGCAGGCCAGGATGCCCCAGCCATGCGCGCTGATGGCGGAGACGAGTTTCGCCAGTTCCCCCGCCACGTTCGGCATACGCACCGTCACCCGCACGCCGGGCACTCGCGTGGCCATTATCTCCATCATCAGGGCCAGCAGGTCAATCTCGGTGATGATGCCCACCACGACACCTTCCTCCAGCACGGGCAGACAGCCGATCTTGTTCTCGACCATGATGCGGGCGGCTTCTTCTATCGTGATGTCCGGCCCGGTGGTGATCACGTCCTCGGCCGGAGTCATCACGTCCTCGAGGGCAAGCCCGGACAGGGTGCGGGCAATCTCCCACACGTCCAGGCTGCCCAACTTGCCCGGCTCGACGAGCAACGTCTGCCGTGTTGCCAGGCCCAGCAAACGTTTTCCAGCGCCGACGACGGGCAGGTGACGGATGTTGTTTTCCCCCATATAGCGTTGCGCTTCGACGATGGACATGGTCGGCTCCGCCATCAGCGGATGCCTGGTCATATAATCTTTAACCAACATCACTCCTCCTTAACCTCAACCCTCAACAGTCACTACTGCTTCCATCTGGCGCAGTTCCTCCAGTGGAATGTGGCAAAAGATACGGTGCCCGTCCCCAGCCTCTCGCCAAGGAGGCGCCTCTGTCTCGCAGATTTCGCCGATCTTGCGCGGGCAACGGGTGTGGAAGCGGCAGCCACTGGGCGGATCGAGCGCGCTGGGTACGGCGCCGCTCAAACGAATGTGTTTCTGCTCCACCGTAGGATCGGGGATGGGCACTGCCGACAGGAGCGCCTCGGTGTAGGGATGGTAGGGCGGCGCATAGATCGCCTCGGCCGGGCCATACTCGCAGATTTGCCCCAGGTACATGACCGCCACGTAATCGGAGAAGAAACGCACGACGCTCAGATCGTGGGCGATGAAAAGCATGGTCGTGCCTTGCTCGCGCTGGATCTCTAGCAGCAGGTTGAGCACCGCGGCCTGCACCGACACGTCCAGCGCCGAGACCGGCTCGTCGCACAGCACCAATTCTGGCCGGGCGGCAAAGGCGCGGGCGATGCCCACCCGCTGCTTCTCGCCGCCGCTCAATTGACGGGGCAAGCGGTCGTAATAGTCCACGCTCAGTTTGACCGCGTCCAGCAACCGTATCACCTCGCCCCGCACCTCGTCGCGTGGCACCGTCTTGAAGCGTTTCAGCGGCCGCCCGATCTGGTGCCCCACTGAGAAGGACGGGTTCATGGTGGAATCCGGATTCTGGAAGACCATTTGTAGTTCTTCGATCAGTTCCAGGTCACGCTTTTTCACCGGCACCGAGATGTCAAAGCCCATGAACTCGATCTTGCCACCGGTGGGCGATTCCAGACCGACGATGGTCTTGGCCAGTGTGCTCTTGCCACAGCCCGACTCGCCGACCACGCCCAGGGTGCAGCCCTTGGGCAACTCGAAACCGACGTCGTCCACTGCCTTGACGTATCTCTTTTCCCCCAGGCCAAACAGACTGAGCGCGGAGGTACTCGGTTGTTCGTAATAAGTCCTGAGATCGGAGACCCGCAGGATCGGTTCCGCCTCGGTCCGCCGGGCCGTCAAGTCGGGGAGAACACCCTCCGGCGGTTGCCATTCCGCCCCGGCGATCTCTGAGACCAGGTGACAGCGCACAAAATGGCCGGGCGACAACGCGTGCAGTTCGGGATGTTTCCGCCGGCACACATCGCGGGCATAGTCGCAACGCGGCTCGTAGACGCAGCCCGGCGGCAGGTTGGCCGGGGAGGGCACCCGCCCGCGGATGGGGTACAGGTAACTCGATTCCTTGCTCAGGCCCAGTTTGGGCACGCAGCGCATGAGACCCTGGGTGTAAGGGTGTAAGGGATGCAAGTAAATATCCTCCGTGGAGGCACGTTCCACCATCTCGCCAGCGTACATGACGCCCACTTTTTCGGACACGCGGGCGACGACGCCCAGGTTGTGGCTGATGTACATGATGGCCGTGTCAAAGTCGCGCCGCAGATCGCCGATCAGGTCCAGCACGGCTGCCTCGACCGTCACGTCCAGGGCGGTGGTCGGCTCGTCCATGATCAGCAGCGCCGGGTTGTTGAGCAGGGCCATGGCGATGACCACGCGCTGCTGCTGCCCGCCAGAGAGTTGGTGGGGATAACGCACCATCACTGCTTCGGGGTCGGGCATGTATACCCGCTTTAACATTTCTACGCATTTTTGATCGGCATCAGCTTTCTCCATCCCCCGATGGATGATCAGCACCTCGTTCATCTGCTCGCCGATGCGCAGAGATGGATTGAGCGCCGACATGGGGTCCTGGTAGACCATGGCGATCTGGTCTCCACGCAGGCGGCGCAGCTCACTCTCCTCCCGCCCACGCAATTCCTGTCCCTGAAAGAGAATACTGCCACTCACGATCTTGCCGTTGCGCCCCAAAAAGTTGACGATGCCAAAGGCGATGGTGCTCTTGCCGCAGCCCGATTCGCCGACGATGCCGTGGGCTTCGCCCCGGTTGATCTCGAAGGAGACGTCGCGCACGGCCTGTACGTCGCCTTTGCGGGTCTCGTATGAGATAGCCAGGTTCTCGACTTTTAGGATTGGCGTCTGGATACGGTGGTCTGTTGTCATAAGTGACCTCCCTTGTTGAGGTTGAGGTTAAGGGCGGGTGGAGAGGGTTTTCAGTATTTTGTTGAGGTCGTGGATGATTTTACCCAGGCTTTGGTCGAGTTTGGTGCAGTCTGTGGATGTCATGTAACCTACATCGCGTGCGACGTGGGTCTGACTCTGCACCTCGTAGCACGAGCCGCGGGCGTGAATGTAAACCGGGCTTTGTCTTTGCCTGTCTGCCGGCCAAATGCCTCGGCGACGTTGCTGGTGATGGACACGGCGGCGCGTCGTATTTGGCTGGTCAGCGCGTACTTTTCCGACTCTGGAAAAGCAGCAGTCAACTTGTAAACCCGCAACACCACCTCGTGCGCCTTCTGCCACACCGGCATCTCCGTAAAATGCCTATAAGCCATCCCACCCCCTCAACCTCAACTTCAACCTTTATTGATACCTCATTGTCTCCTCGCGCAGCCCATCGGCAAAGATGTTGAGTCCCACCACCAGGGACGAGATGGCTATCGCCGGCCACAGGACGGCCCAGGGATTGTTCCAGATGTAGAGTCTCCCGCGCGCGACCATACTACCCCAGTCGGGCGATGGCGGCGGCAGGCCCAGTCCCAGGAAGCCCAGCGTGCCGATGGAAAAGACGGCGTAACCCATACGCAGCATGGCGTCCACGATGATCGGGCCCCGGGCATTGGGCAAAATCTCCACGAACATGGTGTAAAGAGTGCTCTCGCCTCGCAACTCGGCGGCGGCGATGTAATCGCGGGTGCAAATGTCCATGGTCAGGCTGCGCACCAAGCGGGCGATCCCCGGTGCGCCGCCTATCGTGATGGCGATGACCACGTTCGTGGGCGACGCTCCCACGGCGGCGATGATGATGAGAAAGAGCAGAATGGTGGGAAAGGACATCATGGCGTCGAGAACTCGCATCACTACCTCATCCACGATCCCGCCCAGGTAGCCGGCCATCAGTCCCAGCGTGGACCCGACGAGCAGGGAACACAGCACCGATATTGGGGCCAACACCAGGATGGTGCGCGCACCGTAGAGCAAGCGCGACCAGAGGTCTCGTCCCAGGTCGTCGGTGCCCAACAGGTGCGCTGCCGACGGGCCCTGATTAGCGGCTTCCCAGTCCTGATCCTGCACTGGATCGTAGGGCGTGAGGAGGGGCGCGAAAATCGCCACCAGTACCCAAAAGACGACGATGCCCAACCCGACGAGCGCCACTTTGGAGCGCAGGACAGGGGACACTGCCTCTCTCAACTGTTGCCAGGGCGATGGACGAGCGGAAACGCTGGGCATAGATTGCTCACTTACAGTCATCGCATATCATTCCTTTCTCAGCCTCAACCCTGATTGACTGACACTTTTAACATTGCTCACGGATACACACGGATTTCTTTGTTTAACGGGGTCGTAGTAACGACTTTTGTTTTTTGGGCGCTAACGAACGACTAAAGTCGTTACTACAACCGAATGTTAAATTTGTCGGTCAACCAGGCCTCAACCTCACCCTCAATCTCTACGCACACCAATGTCACCAAGTTAAGGATTGTAAAGACCTGCCAGGTTTCCGCCAGAGCTTTTGTGAGCCAGATTCGACACGATTAACAGTGTATTTCCGTTCGAAAGTGCCTCATAAAACCTGGCAGGTCTGGTTCTCATCTCTTAACTTGATGACATTGCTACGCATACCGAATGCGGGGATTCAAAAACGTGTAAATGATGTCGGCCACCAACTGCGTTCCCACAGCCAGTATTACCATCACCATCGCCCCGGCCTCAATAGCAAAGATGTCCTTGTACATCGCCGCGCTGAGCAGGTACATCCCCAGGCCGGGAAAGCCAAAGATCGCTTCCACCACCACGATCCCACCCATCAGCCAGTTGACGTGTAGCATGATTACAGTGATCGGCGCCATCAGAGCATTGCGTACCGCATGCTTAAAGATGATGCGCGGGTAGGGCAACCCCTTGAGGACGGCCGTGCGGATGTAGCCGCTGCCCATCACCTCCACCATGCTGGCGCGCGTGATGCGCAATATGTAGCCGAGTTCGATCAGCGTCAAGGTTGCAACCGGCAGGATCAACATCTTGGGGTCTTCCAGGATGGCCCTGTCGCTGGCGAACACCGTCGCGCCGGGGAGTATCTCTAGCCAGTAAGCAAAGATCAAGATCAGAAAGACGCCGGTGGCAAAGTTGGGGGTGGCAGTGGTTACCAGGCCACCGATGGAGAGAATGCGGTCAATCGGTTTGCCCTCGTTGATGCCGGCGATCAACCCCAACACGAGGGCCAGGGGCATGACGACCGCAAAGGCAATGCCGGCCAGGATGGCCGAGTTCTGCACCCGCCGCATTATCGTGTCGGCGACGGGCTGGCGGGTCTGGGTGGATTCGCCCGGGTCGCCGCGTAGGAGGCCGCGTTGTAGGGGGATGTACTTGACGGCGCCACCCTTTTGTTCCACCCACCAGCCAGCCCCCTTTGATTTCATCCAAAAGGTCTCATCACCGCCCTTGACCCACATGACGGCATGATTGAGGTGGTCCACTCCCCAAAAGGAACTGATACCTTCTTCGTCCGTCTGCCAGCGGCCATTGTCGAGGGATTCGACCGTCGTGCCATCCGGCTGGAGGCGTATGGCAATCAGGTCCTCGCCCTCCATTTTCCAGCGTATCAGAGTACCGTCTGGCTCCTGGGCCCACCACTCGTAAAAATCGGTCTTGGCTGTTTTTACGCGCCGCAGGGGCATGCCCACTTTCGCACTGGCCCGCCAGTCGCTGCCAATCAGCCAACTGATGTATCGAACGTACAGCGGTTGGTTCAGGCCCAACTGTTCTCGAAAGGACTCTACTTGCTCCGGCGTGGCGAACTGGCCGAGCAAATGCCGGGCAACGTCGCCCGGCGCGACCTCGGAGACCAGAAAGATGGCTATAGAGACGATGAGCATGGTCAGAAGCATAAACAACAGGCGTCGCAGGATAAACTTGGCCATAGCCCTTCCTTAACCTCAACCTCAACCCGAGAGGGACGGGCCAAACTGCAACCCACCCCTCCCGATTTCCTTACGCTTCCGGATCGTACCACACCTCGTTGAACAGGAGATAGCCCGTGGGGTGAGGTTTGACGTTCTTGAAATTCTTGGTCACAACTCGCCACACGTTCATCCAGTAGGGGATGCCAATGGAACCACGCTCTTGTTGGATTTTCTCCATCTGGCACATGAGCGCCTTGCGGTCTTCCACGTCCAGGGTGCCCTGGGCCTGCTCGAGCAGATCCAGGAACTCTTGATCCACCCAGCGGGTCTCGTTCCAGGGCGCTGGGGCGCCGTCGGCGTCTGCGCCGTAGGCTAGAGGCAAGGTCATTACGGCCATCGGGCGGTGCACCCACGAAGTGATGCCCAGGTCTATCTCGGTCCACTGATCCCAGTAGGAAGAGATGGGCACCGGGTTCAAGGTGATCCTGATGCCGGCCGCTTCGGCGTCGGCCTTGAGCGTCTCCGCGTTGGAGACATCCATAGACCAGCCGCTGCCAAACGTCATGGTGACGTCAATGCCATCCGGGTAGCCGGCCTCGGCCAGCAAAGCCTTGGCCCTTTCCGGGTCGTACTTGGGCGTCTCCACCTCACAGTAGGCCGGGATGACCGGCGCGACGTGAGTGTCCTGGCCGGGCAACCCCTCGCCAAAGTAGGCCAGACCGAGGATCTTGTCGCGGTTCTGGCACAACTTGAGGGCCAGACGTACTTTCTCGTCGGTCCACGGCTCCTTGTCTACCCTCATGCGCAGCACCCGGGTCGAACCGGTGGTGATGGGGAGCACAACCAGGTTGGGATCGTCCTTGACTGCCTGGTAGCCAGCAATGTCCGGGTCGTAGGTGTCTATCTGCCCACCTTTGAGGGCGGAGAGATAGGCCGTTGCTTCCTCGCCCAGGTCAATGAATATCATCTCGTCCAGGTAGGGCAGCGGCTTGCCATCCTCGCCCTTCTGCCAATAATCCTCCCGCCGCTTGAGCACCACCCGCTCGCCGACAGCCCATTCCTCCAGCGTATATGGGCCGGTACCTACGGGTGCTTTGAGGATGTCGCCTTCGAAGGTGCGGTGATCTAGGATCAACGACGGGTAGTGATACAGGTGCTCCGGCACGGCGATCTGGGGCGAGTCCAGATGGAGATTGACCGTGTAGTCGTCTACTTTTTCGATGTTGTCTGGAGTGAGGTAACTCATCAAGCCCAGGATGGAGGAACCCACGTCGGGGTTCAGCCATTCCTTCAGGGTGAAGACGACGTCGTCTGCCGTAAAGTCGGTGCCGTTATTGAACTTTACTCCCTGGCGCACGTGGAGTGTCCAGGTCTTGAGGTCATCGCTGGCCTCCCACTTTTCCAGCAAGAGGGGTGTGGTGACGTTGTTTTCATCAGTCACCGTCAAGTACTCGAGCACCTGGCACATTGGCTTGGCCGCCGCTATCCAGGAGAAGCGGGCCGGGTGGTCAATGCCCATCACGCCCTCACCGATGCGGATCGTACCGCCGCGCTTGGGGCCAGCCGGAGGGGGCGTCGTCGGCGTCGGCGCCGGCGCCGCTGGCTCTTCCGTCGGCTCTGGTGTGGCCGGGGCGCAAGAAGCAAGAACTTGAGCCGTGCCCAGGGACACGCCCAGCAATGTTGCATAGTGCAAGAACTCTCGCCGGCTCATCTTGCCCTGGCGCAGTTGCTCTTGCAGTTCAGGAATCCACTTGTTCATTTCACGTCTCCTTCCTTTTCTCTAATTCTGCATTAGGCTATTCGACAAACACCGGGATCGCAGGTTCCCCAGACATCACCTCCTCTCAACCTCAACTTCAAATCCCTGCCAACCTGAAAAAATTAGCCAGCAAATCGCGCCCGTCATAGCGCAACGTTTCTTCCTCCTCCGAGTAATAATAATACTCGGGGTGGAACTGGGTGCCATAGACCAACGTGCCGGTGCGTCTGATGGCCTGAATCCGGCACACGTCGGTGGACGCCAGTAGCTCAAAGCCCGGCGGTACTTGTTTCACTTCCCAGTAGTGCGCTTCGAGGAACACAGGTTCCTCTCCCAAGCCCTCAAAGATGGAGTCTGCTTTGACGACGTGTACCGGCGTATAGTCCCATTCTTTGAGATAGCCCGTACCGAAACTGGGATAAATGTCATCTTCTCCCTCCTCCAGCCGTCGCATGATGCCGAGGGGTGCCCCGTGGGCCTTGGCGATCAGTTGGTGGCCGCCGCAGAGCCCGAGGATCGGCAAGTCGGCGGCCCGGATGATGCTGTACATTTCGGCCAGGTCTGCCTCATCGTACTCGGACCAGTCCGCTCCGCAACCGCTGATGAGCAGCGCCCTGATATTCCACTCCTTGAGCCGTTGGCGGGTGACGCGGTGGTAGCGTTGTAGAAGGCAGGCCTGACCGGAGATTTCCTCCAGCCTCAGTTTGACCTCCATCCGGCGCACGAGGGAATCGGGCCTTTTCTTTGGATCTTGGAGTATTTTTTCGTGTTCGATGTCTACGTAGCAAATCATGTAGATTATCCCCCGTCACAAGTTGCTTGCGTTGAAGCCCGATTACCCAGACGCCAGAAGGCCCCTTCTTCCTGGATAACGCGCTCTAGAATGGTCTCGCGGGTTTCACTGACTTCGTCGAGTATGGCCTGGCGGGCGACCGCGACGTCACGGGTGCGCAGTGCTTCGATGACGAGCGCGTGCCGGCGCTCCAGCGTCTCGCCCACGCGGCATAGAACCATAAAACGGATCAGCCGGTCGTGCAAGCGGCCCAACATCTCTGCCAGTTCTTGGTTGCCTGATGCCTCGGCGATCAGGCAGTGAAAACGCCGGTTCTCGTCCATGTAACGGTCGTAGGATTCATCGTCCTCGCCGGTGTAACCAGCGTGGACGTGTTCGAGTTGCTCGAGTTGTTCATCGGTGATCCGCACTGTGGCTCGTTCGACGGAGGCTACTTCGAGGATTTCGCGCAGTTCGAGCATGTCGCGCAATTGTTTCAGAGTAACGTGGGTGACAAAGTAACCGGAGCGGGGCTTGATCGTTACTAGCCCTTCCTGGCTGAGCATCTGGAGCGCGTCGCGCACCGGCGTGACGCTGGTGCCGTAGACCTTACTCAGTGCATCCAGGTCCAGTCTCTCACCCGGCTTGCGATGTCCCACGCCGATGGAACGACGCAGGTCCTTGTAGATCAGGTTCTTTGAGGTACCACCCGATTTCGAACGAGGCATCGGTGCAACTCCATGCCAAACCACAGACGCGCATCCCATTCACCACGAGGTCAATCAAAAGCAGCAAAAGCAATTATATCGCACAACACATCAGATGTCAAATGTAATACATTAGGGACAAAAAGTGATGTATCTGATAGTCGTTTATTCGTGTGTCGAAATAATCTCCACGTCTTCAACCGGCACTTCCAGGCGCCGGTCTTCAACCCGAACAATGACGGTTCCCTGCAACGGTAGCAGGTCCACCACCTTGCCCTCACCGTGAGGCGTTCGCACGCGCTTTTTGCGCCGGGGCATCGTCTTGCACGCCTCCACGTATTGTTCATTCTCATAGACCAGGCAGCAGCGCAGCCGTCCACATACCCCTGTGATCTCTGACGGGTTGAGCGATACCCCCTGCATCTTGGCCATTTTGATAGAGACGGGGCTAAACTCGGGCAGGAAGCGGGAACAACAGCGCAACTCGCCACAAGCGCCATAGCCACCCAGCAATTTCGCGTGGTCGCGCGGGCCAACCCGCTGCAGGTCAACGTGGACGGATAATGCACTTTGCAGCCGCCGTTGCAACTCGCTCAGATTAACTTTTCTCTCATCACTGGCGTACAGCAGCGTCAATCGCTGGCCGTCAAAGGTGTACTCGGCGGTGACGATCTTGACGGGCAGGCCCAACTGTGCCGCGACTTCGCGAGCCACGCCCTGCGCTTCTACCCCCCTTTGCTGCCATTGCTGGCGTAGCGCCAGATCACGACTGGTGGCCCGCCGCCGTATCGGCTTGAGATTTCCCTTATCACCCTCGCGCACAGGCCGCACGCTGACCACCTCTCCCAACTGCTGACCACGCGTCGTCTCGACGAGCACGAAATCTCCTGCTCGCAGATCCTGGTGAGCACTGGCGTCAAAGTGGTAAGCCCGGCCCCTGGTTTGAAAACGCACACTTGCAATCATTTGACATCATTTGTTGGTTTCGATTCGGACATATTGACTGGAAGATTATTCTACACTGCTTTCGAGAATCGGGCAACTTGGCAGACGAGAGCAGATCCACATACGTTTGACAGACTATGTAGGGAGTGCTAGAATGTGGGCATGACAAATGTGCGGAGGAATGTATGCCCCTCAAAACGACGCTGATCTACCCCGGCATTGCCGGATACGGCTTTAACTCCCTCAAGCGAGGCATGGACGCCGGCTGGATCTCTCACGGCCTGGCCTCACTCAGCGCCGCTGCCAAAGCCCAGGGGTTCGAGGTAGACCTGATTGACCTGCGGGCACTCTCCGGCTGGGCCCAGTTCCGCGAGGTGCTGGCGGAGCGGAACCCCGACGTCATCGGCGTGACAATGATGAGCGTGGACTTTAACCCGGCCCGCCAGGCCATCGCCATCGCCAAACAAGTCAAGCCCGAGATCGTCGCCATCATCGGCGGCCCCCACGTCACCATCGCGCTGGAGGACTCTTTGCGCATCCCTCACGTGGATTACCTGATGACCCGCGAGGGCGAGGTGATATTCCCCCATCTGTTGCGGCTGATTGAAGACGGCGACCCACCACCACAGCGCGTCCTGCGCGGCGAGCCGCCCGACCTGGACGCCATTCCCTTTGCCGACCGTGACCTGTTCCTCGACGAGTGGCAAAAGTGGGGCTACGATCTCGACTCGCCCGAAGTGCCCTTTGTCGAGGAATTGCCACCGCCGTTCGCCACCATCATCGCCGGGCGGGGCTGCCTCTACAACTGCGCCTTCTGCAAGCCGGGGGAGGACTATCTCTTTGGCAAGCGCACCCGCCGCCGCAGCGCAGACAACGTCATGGCCGAGATCCACGAACTGGTTGACCGCTACCACATCGCCTCGTTCATGTTCCACGACGACTGCCTGACGGAGGACCGCGAGTGGGTGACGGCGTTCACGGAAAAGTACGTCGCTGCGGGTTTTACCATGCCCTTTTTCTGCCAGACCCGGGCCGACATTCTGGTCAGACACGAAGATATGGTAGCGCGCATGGCCGAGGCCGGACTGCGCGGTTACTTTATCGGCTTTGAGAGCGGCAATGACCGTGTCCTCAAGTTCATCCGCAAGGGCACGACGGTGGAGCAAAACCGCCAGGCGGCCCGCTTATGCCGCAAGTACGGCATCTCCGTGTGGGCCAACTATATGATGGGATTGCCGACCGAGACCAAAGAGGAAGTGATGGACACGGTGCGGCTGATGAAGGAGATTGATCCCGACTATTACAGCCCCGCCTTTTTCACCCCCCACCCCGGCACCGATCTGTACGATTACGTGGTCGAGCGCGGCCTGAGTCGCATCACCGATTATGACTCTTACCGCCGCAACCCCACCGAACCCAAGATCAAAGGGCAGGACTATGAATTCCTCAAGTGGGCCATGCGCGAGAGCCAGCGCCGCAAGCCGCTCAATGCTTTCAAACGCTGGGCGAGCCACCAGTGGCAGCGGGCCCGCCGCGCCACCCCGGCCAAGGTGGCGCGCAAGTTGGGGCTTGGCCGTCAGCGGTCAGGAGCGTAAAGATGGACGGTTGAAACAGGAGGGACAAATGGCCGAGGAGATAATAGCCCAATGCGAAGAAATTGAACTGTATATGCGCCACGCCGATAAAATGTTGCACATAGCAGCCCACAACCTGGATCAGGAGTTCTATGGCACGGTTGTGAATCGAGCCTATTATGCGATT
>CAYQTW010000027.1:0-15005 GCA_964420485.1 uncultured Anaerolineales bacterium | reverse complement strand
AATTTGTCGGTCAACCAGCCCAAAAAGATTGAACCACAGAGACACAGAGAGCACGGGGGAAAATAAGCAGAGACTCCGTGTCCTCCGTGTCTCTGTGGTTCATTTTCTGCCACAAAAAGCAAGAGTTTTGCTGTTTAGGTATTATTCACTTACTCGGGTGCTCCTCGCGCATGTCACCAATCTACCAATTTACCGGCACCCATTCACAAAATACATCTCGACTTGACCCTTGTGCTTGGCGTGTACTTTGCCCCGGTACTCGCAATCAAATTGGTCTCGAACGAGTTCATACGTGCTCCTGGAAATATTCACCCGCCCGATCTCTCCCGACGACTCCATACGCGAGGCCATCACGACCGTATCCCCCCACACGTCGTAGGCGTACTTCTTTTGGCCCACAATTCCCGCCACCACCGGGCCGCTGCTGATGCCGACGCGAATCTCCCAATAGGGCCGGCCGTTGCGCTGCCTCGTTTCTTTCTCCCGTTGGGTAAAAGCCACAATCTCCAGAGCGGCCCTCACAATGTCTGGCGCGTGCGTGTCGTTGGGAACCGGAAGCCCGCCAGCGCACATGTAACTGTCGCCGATGGTCTTTAGTTTCTCGAGACCATACTTCTCGATCACCGTGTCAAAGAAAGAAAAGTAACAGTCCAGGTCATCCACCAGTTCCTGGGGACTGAGCTGCTCGGCCGTGGTGGTAAAGTCGCCAAAGTCGGTGAACATGATGGAAGCGCAGTCGAACAGCACCGGCGCGGCTCTGCCCGTCTTTTTGAGTTCGGCGGCGATTTCGGAGGGCAGGATGTTGCGCAGCAGGGCATCGCTCTTTTGCTGCTCCTGCGCCAGCGCGGCCTCGATCCGCTTGCGGGCCGTAATGTCCTCCTTGATTGCCAGATAGTGGGTCGTTTGGCCGTCCTGATCTTTGACGGGGGAGATTGTCGCGGCTTCCCAGTAAAACTCGCCATTCTTTTTGCGATTGATCATCTCTCCTTGCCAGACCTCGCCCCTGGTGACGGTATCCCATAACTCTTGGTAGAACTCGGTGGGGTGTTCTCCCGACTTGAGGATGCGGGTATTTTCGCCGATAGCTTCCTCGAACGTGTAGCCGGTGATGCGCGTGAATGCGGGGTTGACAAATTCAATGTTGCCGTCCAGGTCGGTGATGACGATCGTGCTGCCACTCTGCTCCACCGCCCGCGAGAGTTGGCGCAGTTTGTCTTCGGCCTGTTTGCGCTCGGTGACGTCGCGCCAGACCATCAGCCGTCCGGTCATTCGTCCACGTTGATCGCGCAAGGGGGAGACGCGCAAATCAAAAGTGCGCTGCTCCTCCTCCCCGGTATTCAGCGTGATTTCGGTGCGGATGCCTCCCGCCGATCCCTGTTTCTTACACAATTCCATCAGCGCGGGCCAATCCGCCAGAACTTGAGCCAGGGGCTGCCCGACCATCTCGGGTAGCGTATGCCCAATGAGAACCTGGGCCGCTGGATTGATATCCACCACCCGGTTTTGAGGGTCCAGCACGATCACACCGTCGCTCATACTCTCGACGATCACGTCACGGGCCACCGGCACAACGTCCAATATGCGGTAGCGAAACAAGCCCCAGGCGATCAACAACCCGCTCACCGAAAAAGTGACCGGCGTCAGGTTCATCCCCTGCGGCGTCAGGCCGACGGTGTAGGCCAAGTTCCCTATCCAGGTGATGAGAGAAAAGAGCAACAAGAAAGCGATCTGTCGCCGGTAGAGCGGCGTCGAACGGACAAACGCAGCCACGAGCAGGATGGTGCTGAGCACAAGAAGCGCGTAAGCGTAAGCAATGTTGACCCAATACCACATCCCCGGCGCAAAACTGAGGGTGTTGAAGGGGAGGCCGGTTTCCAGCCCCGGGTTCACCCAGATCAGTTCGTGGTACTCGTTGGTCCAGACCAGCGCCAGCGTGATCAGGGGAACGACAAAGAGCAGCGCCACGTTGCGGGGGGATAGCCACCTTCGCTGCCCGGTATAGGTCAACACCAGGGCCAGCCACGCCACCGGGAGACTCACTGCCCCCAAGTATTGCATCTTGGACCACAGGAGCGTCGCCGGCAGATCGGTGCTGACCATCTCTAGCCCATAACACAGCGCCCAGGAGAAAGCCGAGAACGTCAGCGCCGTGAACCAACCCGCGCCTGGGGCGGGATGGCGGCGCCACCCCCAGAGCGTCAGCCCCCCAGAGATGAGAGCGGCGATAAAAACGAGAGTCGTGTAAGGTGTGTATTGCCAGTGCATCAAGAGTTCCCAGAGAATTCACTCGCCTACTTGAGGCGCCACTATGTTAATCATATTTATGAAATTGCGCATCTCTCGGACAATAGCCGGCCATCGCTGGGGGTCAACAATCGCTACAGGCAACTCTGTGGTGGCAAATTGATACATCATGCGCGGGAAAGCCTGTCCACGCATCTGAGTAGGGATCTCTCCCTGTTGGTACACCTGCCAGGCATCATTTACTGCTTGCGAGAAACTCTTGGCGGTCTCTTGGACAGCCTCTAGGTCATTGGATTCCAAAGTTGCCAATAGCCGCTTGCCAGTCTCGACCATTTTCAACAAGCATAAATTGCCTCTATCTGATCCTGTTTTTCGCACTTGATGCTCCTATGCAATACAAGGCCGCTCAGAAATTATCTTTTATCAAAAGGGCGCAAACGTGTAGCCAGGTCACGCAGTTGGCCGAAACTGATGGGCTTGAGCAACACTAGGTCACTCTCTTGCTCAAGTGGTTCAGCCATCAGGGGATCGGCCGTGGCCAGTATTACCCGCGTCTCGGCCAACCGTCCGTCGGCGCGAATTTGGCGCAGGATGTCATCGCCCGATACGTAAGGTAGGTGCAGGTCCAACACCACCAGGGCCGGTATGATAGCAGCCAGCCGCTCCAAGGCAGCCTGCCCATCCCGAATGATCTCGGTTTCAAAATCGGCCATCCGTAATGCCTGGTCAAAAATAGTCGCCTGTTTCCGGTCATCTTCGACGATCAAAGCCAATGGTTTTTTGTCTGAAATGCTGGTCGTCATGCTGCTTTCTCCTGTACTGGTGTCAGCGGTAGCAGGACGGTAAAGACGCTCCCCTGTCCCACCTCGCTGGTCAGTGTGACCCGCCCACCCATCAAAGCGGTCAATTGTTTGACAATGGACAATCCCAGCCCAGAGCCGGTGTGCTGCTTCCTGGTGGCGGCCCCATCCACCTGCCGGAAGGGTTCAAAGATGTAAGACTGGGCCTCTGCCGGAATACCGCAGCCTGTATCGGACACTTTAATCGCCCAGTGATTTTCATCGGATTGATAGATATGCACTTTTACCGTTCCCTGATCGGTGAACTTTACCGCGTTGCTGACCAGGTTGACCAAAATCTGCCGCAACCAGTAGAGATCGCCGGACAGAGTGGTTGGCATATCGGGCGCGACCTGGCCAATCAGTTCCAGCCCTTTGGCCTGCGCGAGAGCTTTGGATGTAGACTGTATGGCCTCGAGCAGGTCTACCGGAGCAAAAGGCCTGACGTTGAGCACCACTTTGCCTGATTCAATTTGGGCCTGTCCCAGCAGGTTATTGGCAAAGTTCAGCAACTGTTCAGTGCTATCAATGATCTCTGTCAAGGCAGCATATTGTTGCTCGGCCAGCGGGCCATAGATACCCGCTTGAAGCATCTCGGTATAGCCCATGACGGAACCGAGCGGCGAGCGCAGATCGTGGCTGACGTTGGCCAAGAGTTGGCTTTTCAGACGGCTGGCTTCCAGCGCTTGCTCGTGAGCCAGGGCCAGAGCCTCTTCCGCCCGCTTGCGCTCGGTGATGTCGCGGATGATGGCGCTGTAAAACGTCTCTCCGCCCATCCGCCAGGAGGAAAGAGCAAGTTCCAACGGAAATTCGCCACCCTCTTTTCTCCGCCCCTCCAATTCAACCGTTGTGCCGATGACACGATGCTCGCCGGTCGAACGCAGCCGTTCCATTCCTTGTTGGTGGGCTTGCTTGTACCGGTCGGGCATCAAAAGGCTCAATGGCTGGCCCAAGACCTCCTCTTCCCGGTAGCCAAAGATGGTTCGCGCCCCTCTGTTCCACGAAACAATGTTTCCGTTACTATCGGCCGTAATAATAGCGTCGTTGGCCGACTGCGCCACCGAGCGGAACCGCTCCTCGCTCTCGCGCAACGCCACCTCCACCCGTTTGCTCTCAGTAATGTCGTGCCAAAGCATCAGCCGTCCGGTCATTCGTCCACGTTGATCGCGCAAGGGGGAGACGCGCAAATCAAAAGTGCGCTGCTCCTCCTCCCCGGTATTCAGCGTGATTTCGGTGCGGATGCCTCCCGCCGATCCCTGTTTCTTACACAATTCCATCAGCGCGGGCCAATCCGCCAGAACTTGAGCCAGGGGCTGCCCGACCATCTCGGGTAGCGTATGCCCAATGAGAACCTGGGCCGCTGGATTGATATCCACCACCCGGTTTTGAGGGTCCAGCACGATCACACCGTCGCTCATACTCTCGACGATCACGTCACGGGCCACCGGCACAACGTCCAATATGCGGTAGCGAAACAAGCCCCAGGCGATCAACAACCCGCTCACCGAAAAAGTGACCGGCGTCAGGTTCATCCCCTGCGGCGTCAGGCCGACGGTGTAGGCCAAGTTCCCTATCCAGGTGATGAGAGAAAAGAGCAACAAGAAAGCGATCTGTCGCCGGTAGAGCGGCGTCGAACGGACAAACGCAGCCACGAGCAGGATGGTGCTGAGCACAAGAAGCGCGTAAGCGTAAGCAATGTTGACCCAATACCACATCCCCGGCGCAAAACTGAGGGTGTTGAAGGGGAGGCCGGTTTCCAGCCCCGGGTTCACCCAGATCAGTTCGTGGTACTCGTTGGTCCAGACCAGCGCCAGCGTGATCAGGGGAACGACAAAGAGCAGCGCCACGTTGCGGGGGGATAGCCACCTTCGCTGCCCGGTATAGGTCAACACCAGGGCCAGCCACGCCACCGGGAGACTCACTGCCCCCAAGTATTGCATCTTGGACCACAGGAGCGTCGCCGGCAGATCGGTGCTGACCATCTCTAGCCCATAACACAGCGCCCAGGAGAAAGCCGAGAACGTCAGCGCCGTGAACCAACCCGCGCCTGGGGCGGGATGGCGGCGCCACCCCCAGAGCGTCAGCCCCCCAGAGATGAGAGCGGCGATAAAAACGAGAGTCGTGTAAGGTGTGTATTGCCAGTACATTGTATCAAAGTTGCCAGTGCGATTCATCAATCCTGCTGATCCGATCCGCCAATTCTGCCAATCCGTGTTCTCACGGCACCGGATACACTCCTTGCTCCAGGAGCAAATTAACGCCGCAGCGGAGATTGGCGACCCACTCGATGAACTGGCTCACCATCGCCGGGCCCGTGAACATGGCCCCGTGTTGAGGCACGATCCTCTCAATGTCCAAACTCTTTACCATGGCCGCCCAGCGCTGGCAGATTTTCTCGGAAGGCATATAGCGGTGGTGAAACGGCTCCATATACTGCAGGTGCGCCTCAAAATCGCTCACCTCCTGATACTGATCGCCTGGCGGCAGCAACGAGGCTCCCAGGTCGCCGGAAAAGAGCGTTTTGGAGACTGGGTCGTACACCTGGATATTGCCCGCCGAATGGAGAAAGTGGGCCGGTATCAGCATTAACGGGCTTCCATTCAGATCAAGCCGCATCCCTTTGTCTGGGACCGAGATCACCCGACCTTCTGCAAAGCTCTTGGTGCAAAACGCGGGGATGAACCGCGTCCAAATATCCGGGAAACATATCACCGCGTCTGTGATCAACAAGTACCCGTTCAACCCGGCCCCGACGTCCGGGTCCTGGTGGGAGAGGATAATGTACTCTAATCTACTGAGAGGTAAGAACGACGCTATCCCTGCCACCAGCGCAGAGTAAATTTTGTTTCCTCCGGGGTCCAAGAGTGCCCCCTTACCATCGTGAATGATGAGAAATTGGTTGGCCTGCACCTCTCCCTCGCCCGTCAGGTCGTCGAACCTGATACAGCGATGCATGCCATCGTTGAAAAATTCTGTTGCCATTGTTGACCTCCTAACCTGGACAAGCCAGAACCAAAAAGATTTTCGACAAGATTTACAGGATTTACAGGATGAGGAAAAAATCTTGTCAATCCTGTAAATCCTGTCGAAAATTCTTGCTCAATGTATAAAAATTTCACTGGCAAGATACTCGTGTGCAACCGGTAGATGGTAAATTGGACCAGCCTTCTCAGGCACTCCCCAATTTACCAATCTACCAATCTACCAATCTACCAATCTGCTAATCTACGCCAATCTCTTTACTGCTCTCCCACAGCCCGTGCAGGTTGCAAAATGACATTGCGCGCAACGTGCCGGGCTTGTCCACCTTTAACGACACGCTTGCCACAGGCTCCGTAAAGACGCTGCCCGCGCCGTGGCCGCTGAACTCAAAATGGCCCACCTGGTAGGGGAACTTGCTCTCCGGCTGGAAGTAGAGCGCGATCCAACTGATGTGATGCTCGGCGGTGTTGGGGTGAGCGATCTCTTTTCCCACACTAACCTGCACCTTCAAGACCTCGCCCGCCTTCACCCCGTCTGGGCACTCGATCACCGGCGCGTGCTTTTCCTTTTTCCAGTCCGCCGTCTGAATTGTGCTTGCTAATGTCATCTGTTATCTCCTCTCCTTCATCAGTTGAATGTCCTCAGCCAGGGCCTGCAGGTCCTCCTCGTGCTCAATCTCGTCCGCCATGATCGAGAGGGCCATCTCATACGTCACCGGGTCGGCATCTCTGGTGAGTTCCACCAACTGCTGGTAGGCCTCGATGGCACATTGCTCGCCCTTGATGTTCTGCTCCAGCAGCACCTCCACGTAAGGGTCGTTGGGCGGTTCGTACCCACAGTTGGTCATCTCGTACCAGTCTGCGGGCGTGAGCAGCGGTGTGCCGCCCAGTTGGAGTATCCTGTTCGCCAGCAACTCGGCGTGTCCGAATTCCTCGGTGGCGTGCTGGACGAGTTCAGCCGTCACTGCCCCCCTCATGGGGCCCTTGGCCACCTTGGCCCCTACCCAGTACTGATAGTACGCCAGCCACTCGTCCGCCAGCGCTTTGTTGAGCACCCCGATGAGGTGGTCTACGTCCATACCTACGATCGATCTTCCTTTTGTACCCATTTTGATTTGGTCTCCTTTTAGATATTCTCCGGTTTCCAGACTTTCCACACCTTGCCGGCCAATCCCACGCCCGGCTTGAGCGTCGGCTTGCCTGGCTGCCAGCCGGAGGGCATGACCTCACCCGTCTCGCGCACGTGCTGGTAAGCCTTGATCTGGCGGATCAGTTCACTCACGTTGCGCCCCACCGGCGGGGTCAGCACCTCCATTGCCTGGATCACCCCGTCCGGGTCGATCAGGAAACGGCCGCGAACGTTCACCGAGCCATTGTACACATTGTACAGCGTGCCGATTTCGCCTCCCTGGTCGGAAAGCATGGGGTAGGGGACGCCACCCTCCACCATCTTGGACAGTTCTTGCTCCTGCCATATCTTGTGGACAAAGACGCTGTCCACGCTGACCGAGAGCACCTCTACGCCCAGTGCCTCGATCTCTTCGTACCTGGCGGCAACTGCCGTCAATTCGGTCGGTCAGACAAAAGTAAAGTCACCCGGGTAAAAGCACAGCACTACCCATTGCCCCTTGTAGTCGGAGAGGGTGATCTCCTTTATCTCGCCTTTGTGATACGCCTTGGCCGTAAAATCCGGCGCTTCCTTGTCTACTTGCATCTTGCACCTCCTTTATTTGATGCGATTCAATAGCCAGCGTGGCCGTTCGTGCTACTCCTTTGCTCCTCCAACCGTGGCGACGCTCTCGGCCACGGCGCGGCCCAGATCCCTGCACTTGGTCAGATCGCTCGTACCCGGCGTCCTCTTCACCCGCAACGCTTCACCTATCATGCGCACGCCCTGGTCCCGCAAGGCCCGCGCCATGATCCCCGGCGCCTCGCCGCTCCAGCCGTAGGAACCGAAAGTGGCCCCCACCTTACCTTTTAGCGGGACATCGCTCAAGCCAGACAGGAGCCGCTTCATAGCCCGGCTAGGCTGGGTGTGGTGGGTTGGAGCGCCCAGGATGACAGCATCGGCGCCGGCCAGTTCCCCACTGCCTTCCGCGACCCGCTTGAGGACGACCTCCACTCCCTGCACGGACTTTGACCCTTCGGCCACGGCACGGGCCATGCGGCCGGTGTTACCCGAACGGGTATCGTAAAGTACAAGCACTTGAGACATAGACGTGACCTCCTTTCGTCATTCGCCTTCAAAACCGATCTGCGCTTTCAACCGCGTCTTTAACTGCTCGACGACTTTTCCCCGCGCCATGCCCGCTTCCTCCGCCTCGACGATTATCTCAAAGGCGCGCATCGGCGTGCCGGTGCTGACCTCGGAGCAGAAATACGAGACGCCGAAATTCCAGGGGATAAGCATGAACGTCTCGCGCAACTCGTCCAGCGTGGCGCCCGCGCCATAGGCCTTGATCATTTCACGCGTCGCCTGGCGGTCACGGCCCGCCGCCATTGCCATCCCAAACGCGATCAGGTACTTGTACCTGGGTGGCAAGGCCCGCTCCGTCCCCCAAACAGTCGCCCAGAACTGTCCCGTGACCTGGCCCAGTTCCGGGTCAACCGTCTTGAGTTTGCGAAAGCAGACCGGTGCCAATGCGGGATGGTGTTTTTTGGTCATTGATTGGCCCCCAGAGTCTCGTGTTTCTCCGCGATGGTGGCCGCCAATTTGTCCAGAGCCGCGAAATCCTCATCCCTGGGATAGCCCTTGATGACGACCGGATCCAGTATCTCGACCTTTAGGTTAGAGATCATACCTGCCAGTTGCTTGACCATCTTGCCGCCCCAGCCATAGGAGCCGACGATGGAGACGAACCTGGTCTTGGGGCGCAGCGCGTTCGCCAGGTAGGCCGCGTAGACGACGTTCGGGTGTGCGCCGGTCAGGACGGTGGGCGACCCGATCACGATGGTAGCGGCGTCCACCAGCGACATGGCCAGTTTCCCGATGTCGGTGACGGCCAGGTTGAACCGTTCCACAGTCACCCCTTTTTCGACCAGCGCGTCCACTAAATAGTCCACCATCACGCGGGTGGTGCCGTGCATTGAGATGTAGGGCAGCACGACAATGTTCTTTGGGGCGCCGAGAACCCAATCGCGATACGCCTCCAGGATGAACTCGGGCCGGTCGTACATTGGGCCGTGGCTGGGGGCGATGAGGGAGATGTCGTACCGCTGTACTTTTTCCAGGTTCTTTTGGATGATCTTGCGGAACGGCATCATGATCTCGGCATAGTACCGCTTGGCCGCTTCGTAGACCCGGCCCTCGTCGCTGACGTACAGATCGGTCGTGGCCAGGTGAGAGCCGAAAAAGTCGCAGGGGAAGAGGATTTTGTCCTCCTGCAAATAGGTCAGCATCGTCTCGGGCCAGTGCACCCACGGCGCGTGGATGAACTCGAGCGTTCTATCGCCCAGCGATAGTGTCGCGCCGTCGTCCACGGCCAGAACGCGGTCTTCCGGCACCAACAGCATGTCTACCAGCATCCCCTTGCACTTGGGCGTGCAGACGACCTGCGCCTCAGGGTATCTTTCGAGCACCTGCGGCAGCGTGCCCGAATGGTCCTGCTCGGCGTGGTTGGCCATGACATAGTCAATGTGCTCAATGCCCAGTTGATCCAGACGACTGAGCAGAACGTGCGACGTAGCAGGGTCAACCGTGTCTACCAACGCCGTCTTTTCGCTGCCCTGGATCAGGTAAGCGTTGTAACTGGTGCCGTCGGGGAGCGGGATGAGATCGTCGAACAGGCGGCGATCCCAGTCAACCGCCCCCACCCAGTAGATACCATCCTTTATCTTTCTTGGTTTCATTATTCCACCTCACTCTACCTTCTCGAACATGTCCTTACCCACGCCGCAGTCGGGGCAGACCCAATCTTCGGGCAGGGCCTCGAAAGGCGTGCCGGCGACAATCCCGCCATAGGGGTCGCCCACCTCCGGGTCGTAAACGTACCCACACGCAATACATTCCCACTTGGTCATTTTTTCCTCCTAAGATGATTGTTCAGGCTCTTGCATCACCTGACTGTTACGAGTATAGCACAAAGAGGGGTATTTGTCTACGACAAAAGTCGCATTGTGGGACGGTGGCCCGTTCGCGACCAAAATACGCGGGGGGAGGGGGGACGATCTGAACAACTAAAAGCGCACGCTGGGTGAAGGCACTACGTGCGGTGACCGGCCAGGTCGGGGGACGAATTTCCCATCATGAACATCAGGCGGAAGGCGCCGCTGGCGGCAGCGTTGGGCGATATGCGGATTGGGCAAAAAAGCAAGTCTAGTCTATAATAAGCACGTCCAGACCTCAGACCTACACAGCTTTAATCAAGGAAATCCTATGTCTCTTACCCAGGCCGAAGCCGACTATTTGATGCAGTTGGAGAAAAAGTTTACCAGTGACGACCCGCTCATTCTTGGTACAGGTCCACTCAAGTTTGTCCGTATCTTGATCTCAGGAGACGGTCGAGAACGGTTCTTGCTTGATGTGCATCGCGGCAGGCTAAGCCTGAAGAAGTACACTTTTCAGGAACGTGCCCGGGTGATCATTCCCCTGGTGCGAGTGGACATAGGCGAGACGCTGCGTCACACAAACCCGGACGGCGTGCTGATTGAAGGCTCCCACATCCACATCTACCGCGAAGGCTATGACGTCAAGTTTGCATCGCCCCTGGATGGGTTTTCATTCCGTGCCCCCGACGATATGATCATAACGTTCGAGGATTTTGCTCGCTTTTGCAATATCACGATGATTCCACCAATTACAGGGCGGTTGATATGAACACGATCAGTGAGTGTGAGGCAATAATCCGCGAATATGTAGCCTGGCTGAAAACAAGACTCTCTGTTGCTCAAGTGGGCAATGGTGTCTGCGAGATCACTACCCCGTTCCTGGATCGGCACAACGACCATTTGCAAATCTATCTCTTTCAGGAAAACGGCAACTATGTTCTGAGCGACGACGGCTACACCCTCAGCAACCTGGAGATGTCGGGAGTAGATCTCTCATCGCCGAAGCGCCAACGAATCCTCAAGACGATTATACAGGGTTTCGGTGTCAATGTAGTGGAAGGGGCCTTGCGAGTCGAGGCGCAGCGTTCCAACCTGCCCCGGCGTAAACACAACTTGGTTCAGACTATGCTAGCCATCAGCGATATGTTCGTGATGGCTCGGGAACAGGTGTTATCCCTCTTCCGCGAAGACGTGGAGCAGTTCTTGCGTGCTAATGAGATTCGTTTCACGGCAATGATCAAGCTGGCCGGGCGCAGCGGATTCGACCACACCTTTGACTTTGTCATACCGGCCTCACCCAAGGCGCCCGAACGATTATTACGCGCCATCAATCGCCCCACCCGCGATACTGCCACCTCTTACATCTTTGCCTGGAACGACACCCGCGAGGTTCGCGCCGGGGATACGGAAGCCTACGCTATCCTCAACGACGAGGAGCACAAGCCATCGGGCAATCTTTTGCACGCGCTCCGCGCTTATCAGATTCAGCCCGTCCTGTGGAGCCAGCGTGAGCGACACGTAGACGTTCTACAACTCTGACCCTTCATCCTTCAGTCCAAACAACCCCCGCACAATCCGGTGCATATCGCGCAGACCTTGCGCTGAAACGTTCGGAAATGGGCGTAGGCGTGGATTCCATTCCGCGAATGACTTGCGCGCGCTGTGGAAAGCGTGGCTACGCCGGTCAAAACGGTCCGATTTGGCCCTTGTTGTCTGCGCAAATCACAAGACGCACTATCCCTGGCCCCGGAGGGTCAAAAATCATTTATGGGGCTGCGAGCCTGTCTTGCGGCCAAGCGCGCCTTGACGCAATCGCGTTTTCGACTACAATGATGCTGCGATGGAGACCACTATCGGAATTGGATTTGCGGCTGGTGGTGGAGGTAAGAGAGCTCGTGCTGCCCACCGATACGCCGGGCCCCTCTCCCACCTCCGCCAGTTCGCCGGCCGAACCACAAGAGCCGATGGTGGTGGAACTAGAACCGATGCCCCAGGGAGCCATCGTTGGAACCTTCACCTTTGACTTTAGCGCGCCATTCATCGCCGCACGGGTGGCCGAGGTAAATCAGACCATCGAGGCCGCCGGGGTTGCCGTGAGGCTAGAGCGGGTGGTAGTTACCCCTTCGGAGACCAGGGCCTACCTGCGCTTCGATTCGCCCGGCGGAGCGGAGACGTGCTGGACTCCAATTGCGACGCTCAAGGCACCCGGCGACAGGAAGACGCAAGACTATTTCGCCTATGCTGTCAACGCCGAGCCGCCTGTCTACCCCTACGGATTCCTGGCGCCGCTCTATGACCGGCGGGGCGAGTGGACGCTGGCGGTGACCGAACTGGTGGGAACCGATCTGTCGCAGCAGCCGAGCGAGCAAATCCGTCTGACCGGGCCGTGGGTCTTCCGCTTCCAGGTGCTATGAAGGCTGGCGAAATACGTGGCCGCTGCCATCACCCAGACGGTGCCCGGCACAGGGGATGCCGGCCGCATGTTCGGCACGTGGGAGCCACCCGCGCGTCAGACCTTCCCCTCGCTCGAAAAAGTCCAGGCCGCAGCGCCGGCTGGGGCCAGGCGCGCTACGCGCCGGAGGCCCGCCCTGTGACAGTAGGCGAGACGAGGGGGTACGTCGTCCAGCAATTCGGCTGGTGGACGCTGGACCGGAAGGTGGGCGACGTGGGCTTTGAGTTGCGGGCGCCGGTGCTGGCCTTGTCGCTGGAGGAACTAGTGAACATCGCCACCGGGGTGCAACCGCCTGAATGAGGTGCGCTGAGAGAAAGGAGCCGGGAGCCGTAGCCCATTCGACTGCCGGGCGTCAGGAATACGTCCAGCACGAACTAAAGTCCTGTGATAGCATGCGGGGAGCAAGAATGTCCTCACACGAAAGTGTGAGGAGCAAGAATTTACGAATCACGAACACAGGAGGTCTTTGAAATGGACCAACACACAACTCTGAAACGCTGGCTCACCGTGCTGGTCATCCTGTTCGCCCCGCCTTTCCTGATCGTGGGAGCGATGCAGGCGCTGTTCTGGCTGCTCTATCGGCTGTTCCCCTCCACGCCGTTGCCCCTTGCCTGGCTCGGGATTGAGAGGTACGCAGCCACTGTCCTGGGCGCGCACGTTCTGATTTCGGCGGGGCTGACGTGGCTGCTGGTGCGCCGACGAGAACGGGCCGAGCGATGGCAGTTCGTTCTAACCGCTGTGGCAGTCCCGTTGGCCATGCCTTTCCTGGCCTTCTGGCCTCTGTCATTGCTGGCGCGGTTATCTCACCGGCTGTTCCCTTCCTCCTTCACGCCGTGGTTGTTTTTCGGAGTCGAGATGTATCCTTTTCTCTCCACGTCACTCCTGAGCGATGTGACCCGCTACCTGATCCTCAGCCTGGCCGCGCTGATATTGACCCTAGCTGCGCTGACCTGGCTGGCAGCGCAGGAGCGGGGTCAGATCTGGCGACGTGGATATTTCTACGTGCTCCTCGCCGCCATTGCCTCGGTGTTGGCCTTCCCGCTGCTGATGCGTTACCAGCCAGTAGTCAAGGCCGCTCCCGGCGTCGAACTGCGTCTCGTGGAGCGGCCGGGCCTGATCGAGGGGGTCGTCAAGAGTTGTCAGGCAGCGGCGGAGATAAGCAGTTGCCGGTACGAGCCGCTGGGCTGGGCCGATGCACAGGCGCTCGTCTACCGCAAGTGGTGCGGCGGCCACTACGACGAGACGGGTATCTGGTATCCTGGCTCTCCGGGAGCGCCGCTGCTCTATGACGTGCGCACCGGCAAGAGCGGCGTCTCTCTCGTGGATCGCGCACCCTGGCACGAGATCTGTGACCCGGCGGCATGCGTCTCGCCGATGCTCGCCGGGGGAGAGTATTTCCCGCCCCTGCATTACCTGCCCGGTCACTTCAAAGACGCCGTCATCTCTCCCGATGGCCGTTGGGTCGCCTTCACCGCCGAGCACATCTACGGGCCGGAGGACTTGCTCGTCATATCGAGCGAGTGAGCGCCAATATCACATCAAGTTATGGGGATCGTAGTGGCGACTTTAGTCGCTTTGGTCTTGCTTTGAACGACTAAAGTCGTTACTACGAGCAAGTTTGCCAGTCAAGTTAAGCCTATATTTCGCACATTTCCAATTGAATGGAGAGCAAGTTCACCTGCCTGATGGGCATGCCCCGGCTGTCTAGGGGGTACAGGGTAGAGGCTGAGGTTGCTCCAGGCCCCTATCGGCTGGCTTTGGGGAAGATGCGGGCCTCTTTCTCACTCCCTTGACGTACTCCACCCCTCCCGCCAGCCCGGGCCTACGCAGCGACTTGCCGATCTCTGGGAGGTGGCAAGACCAGGGGAAGGGCGTCGCCGGCTGGAAGCAAAAAGTGCAACCAGCGAGGGCGGCAGAGGTCCACCAAGATACGGGCCAGGATTTGCAGAAGAAGAACCTGTTCCTCATCCAACAGTGTCATCAGCAAATTGCCCACCCCCTGGAAGACCGCTGACTGGCTCGGTAACGCCGGAAATGGATAGGGCTATCCTTGAAGACAAAGAGCCGAAGGATTAGGGCCACGAACGCCGGGAAGAGCATATCCAGCGGCGACACGCCCAGCTCAAGATATGCTCTATGCCCGACGGTGACAACAATCAGCAGATCAAAACCCCAGGACAGGGCGAAGGTGAGAAGAAGGAAGGCAGCGACCCGTCCAATTCGTAGACCTCGCATGGCTTTTTCCTTTCGCAGTTGCACAGAACTCGCGTGCTATCGCGGTAGGACTGCCAGTCACCCAACAGCCCCCGTACATATCCTGGCGTGCGGTCTTCCCGCACTTGGCTATAGAAATATTCGCCTCCGTTCACCGTCCGCGCTTCGTTCGCCCGAAGCGCGGCGCGTGGTTTCGAGCGAATGAATCGCAGATGCGCTGTCCAGGTA
>CAYQTW010000026.1:11878-15032 GCA_964420485.1 uncultured Anaerolineales bacterium | reverse complement strand
ACGACGACGACCGTGAGTATCCCAACCACCTTCACCGCCGCCGCCAGCCCGCCCATCACCTACACCTGGGAGGCGACGGGGCTGTTGCCCGTGACGCACACCGTCTACAGCATCAGTGACACGGCGGTCTTTACCTGGAACGTAGTTGGCCCGCAAATGATCACCGTCACAGCGGCCAACGAGTGCGGCGACGGCGTCAGCATGACCCATACCATCACCGTCACCGCCGAGGTGCCAGGGTGGTACATCTACCTGCCGCTTGTCCTGAGCTCAGTCGAAGGGCTGGTCGCGCGGGACTTGCCGGGGGCGGGTATGACGTCGCCAACGACACTATCGCCATCGAGACTGCACTGCCGCAGCGACGGCGCATCTACCTCCCACCATTGGTGCTGCGCGACTTTTCCTAGTCCAACGAGATATTTGTTTACCGGGGGTCGAGGCAGCGGGGTCGAGGCAGCGGATGGAAAGCGGATACGCGGATACACCTCGCTCCTATCCACTAATAGCCCCTCCTCAGACATTGGTGTGGGTACTCTAGTAGTGGAGACTTGAGACTGCGAGGGTATCCCCACAAGAAGGGAACCATTTATCCGCTTATCCGCTGCCTATCCGTTGCACCAATATCACGAGACGGTAAACACATACCCAACGAGAAACAGAGGAGCAAAGGGGCAGGGGAGTTTTCTCCTCTGCCCCTTGTCGCTTTCGGCCCTTTCCAGTCTAATGTTGCGGGTTTGGGCCGCTGAGGGTATAATAGGTGAGTAAATGAGGTAGGAGAATTTGCCTGCTGGACATAGACTCGGAAAAAGCGAGGCGGGCGTCGCGAGCGCCCGCTCCTGACTGAGAACAGGGAGAGTGGATTGCATGAATATTGTATTCTGGTTGGCTGGCACATTGATCGTCGTACTGGGGCCTATCATTCTGATTCACGAACTGGGCCATTTCATCTTTGCCAAGTTAGCGGGAGTGCGAGTGGAAGAGTTTGGATTCGGCTTTCCACCCCGCCTGCTCAAGTTGTGGTACGGCAAGGGCTATCTCGAAATCGGTAGTACACACGTGGCCCTCCCCCCGAGTTTCCGGCGACCTGCTAAACTAGAGGTGGGAGACTGGGTGGACGCCGTCATCCGGCGAGACGACGACGATACGTACACCCTGCGCTGCCTGAGAGTGCTCAATCCAGTCGAGGATGACCTGACACTCAAACGCGAGTACGTGGATGAGGGCGTGCACGTGCGCGGCGAATTGACCCTACTGGAGCCCGGTACCCTGTACAGCCTCAACTGGCTGCCGATGGGCGCGTTCGTGAGAATGACCGGCGAGGATGACCCCTCCGACTCGCGCAGCCTGGCAGCCCAACCCAAACGCTGGCGCGTGGCAGTGCTGGCTGCTGGGCCGGTGCTCAATCTCATCGCGGCTCTGCTGTTGCTCGTCTGTGCTTACGTCGCCGGCTTCCCCGACGCGTGGCGGGTCGAGATCGCCGGCGTGGAACCGGGCAGTCCTGCCGCAGAGGCCGGGCTACAGCCTGCTGACGTCATCTTGGTCGCCGGTGAGGAGCACATTGAGGATGGGTTGGAACAATTGCGCGGCATCATCCGCGCCGCGCCAGACCAAGCCGTCGAACTCGTCATCTTGCGCGGAGAGGAGACGCTGGCCCTGACGGTGACACCACGGCGCACCACCGAAGGATACGGCTTCCTGGGCATCGTGATGTCCCCCTGGCCCGACCGCAGCGCGATGCGGCGCTATAGTCTTCCCGACGCGCTGCGTGCCGGTTTCACCGATCTCAACGCTGCTATCGTGGCCACCTTTCAGATTCCGGTCCGACTCGCGCTGGGCGACGTGTCCCCTGAAGAGGCACGCCCGGCCAGTATGGTCGGCATCAGCGGGTTACTGGCCTTTACCCTGCAACAGAGCATTGAATGGGGGCTGGCTTATCCCGTGTTGCAGACCGCAGCACTCATCAGCCTGGCCCTGGGCCTGACCAACTTGCTTCCCCTTCCCGCTCTCGACGGTGGACGTATTCTCTTTGTGCTCATCGAGGCCGTGCGTGGCCGCCGTATCACACCCGAACGCGAAGCGATGGTTCACTTTGTGGGCCTGATTGTCTTGGTGAGCCTGATGGCTTTGATGATGTTTCAAGACTTGGTCAATCCCATCATCCCCTGGTCGGCGCTAAAGTGAGATGGCAATTTCACTCGACGTTTTGCTCGACGAACTGCGTGAACGCGCCGAGATGCCGTCCTCGGCTTCGTTGTACCATCTTTCGAACCTGGAGAGCGAGGGCCAGGCGTGCGTGCGTGAGGTGTGGCCGCGCCTGCCGGTCGAGTTGCGACGACGGCTGATGACACGATTGGTGGAACTGGCCGAGGCGGATTTTGAAGTGGATTTTGGCGCGGTCTTTCGCCTGGGCCTGCAAGACGAGGATGCCGAGGTACGCACAGCCGCGGTCGAGGGACTGTGGGAGGACCAGGACGTGCGCCTGGTCCCGCTCCTGGCGACAGTTTTGCGAAAAGACGAGGCCATCACCGTGCGAGCGGCTGCCGCCACGTCGTTGGGGCGTTTCGTGCTGATGGGTGAACTGAACAAAATTCGTCCCGAGCCACACGTCACGTCTTACCAGGCCCTGTTGGCCGCGTGCCAGGCCGCAGACGAGCACTGGGAGGTGCAGCGGCGGGCGCTCGAATCGCTGGCCTACATCGGCAACGATACCGTAGCAGAACTGATTCGCCAGGCCTACGCCGCGCCGGAGGAAAAAGTGCGCATCAGCGCCATCTTTGCCATGGGGCGCAGCGCCGACCCCCGCTGGACGCGCCAGGTGTGCCAAGAACTCGTCAGCCCCAACCCCGAACTGCGCTACGAAGCCGCGCGGGCCTGCGGTGAACTCGAACTCGACGAGGCCGTGCCCGAACTGGCGGAACTGGCCGATGACGTTGACCTCGAGGTGCAAGAAGCAGCACTGTGGGCCCTGGGGCAGATCGGGGGCGACAAAGCGCGGGAGGTTTTGGAGCATTGCTGCCTGGCGGAGAACGAGGCTACGAGGGCCGCGGCCGAAGCCGCCCTGGATGAACTAGAGTTCCTGCACGGGGATCTGTCAGAGTTTTTTACCAGGCTGATTGGTGAGCGAATAACGAATAGCGAATAACGAATGGCGAAT
>CAYQTW010000026.1:0-11778 GCA_964420485.1 uncultured Anaerolineales bacterium | reverse complement strand
CGAATGGCGAATTGCGAATAGCGCGTGGCGAGTGATTGCCAGTCTCATTCTGGCGTTGGTACTTTTGCCGGCGGTGTCCATTGCCGCAGATGGTGGCATCACCGTGGTCGAAAGCAACACCAGCCACAATTTCGCCCAGCAGGTCACATTCACGCTGCGGGCCACCTCGGAGGCCGAGATCACCCAGGTCTACCTGTTCTTCCGCGCCACGGGCGACGAGCGGGCCACGTCTGTGGACGTGGACTTGACACCGGGCCACGAGATCAACGTCAACTATATGCACGAACTGCGTTCCTCTCCTCTGCCACCGTTCGCCACGATCACCTTCTGGTGGCAGATTGAGGACACCGCGGGCAATGCTCTCACCACAGAGCCTCAGCAATTCGAGTACACGGATAATCGTTTCAGTTGGGAAGAACTCGGCGCCGATGGCCTCGCCGTCCGCTGGATTGAGGGGCACGGCGATCCTCCCTTTGCCCAGGCAGCGCTCGACATTGTTCAGACCAGCGTGGAGGAAATCAGCGCAGAACTGCACGTCCAGGCACCAGAGTCCATCGTTGTCTATATCTATGACTCGCAGCGCAATCTCGAAGGGGCAATGATCCTCGCGGGACGGGAGTGGGTGAGCGGCCAGGCTCATCCTGAACTAGGTGTGGTCGTCGTCGCCATCCCGCACGAAGAAGGCTATACGTCGCGTATGATGCGCGACATCCCACACGAAATTACCCATCTGCTGGTCTACCAGGCTGCTACGCCGGCCGGCTACAAGTACGTCCCCACGTGGTTGGACGAGGGATTGGCCACTGCCAACGAGCGGTGGCCGACGCCGGAGCACGCTATGATGCTCGAAGAGGCCCGTGTGGAGGGGGCACTGATTCCTCTACAAGATTTGTGCGTCCCCTTCTCGCCCGATTCTCCCACCGCGTTTCTGTCCTACGCCCAGAGCGGTAGCGTGGTGCGGTTCATCCGTGAACGATACGGCGATGAGGGAATACGCGCTCTACTGGCGGCTTATGCCAACGGCGCCAGTTGCGCAGGCGGAGTGGAGCAAGCCCTCGGTCTCACTCTCAACGGGCTGGAGACTGCGTGGCGGGTCAGTCTGGAGCCCCAGGCCCCGTGGCGGACTTGGGTTGAACGGATCGGTATTTGGATGGGGATCTGGCTGTTGAGCCTACTGATAGCCGTGCCGATGATTGGCGGGCTCCGTCGCCGCCGGTAGACTTTTTGTATAAATCAGGGGATTTCTTGTGGGGGGAGAGTTTGGTTTCAGAGCAGGAACTCTACGGACAGTACCTTTTGCTGATCAACGACGCGGAAATCGCTATCAGTAGACAGCATTTTTTCACACCTTTGCTCCAGGAAGGTACCCAGAATCACCGAATCGACAGTGGGCAAACCCATGCCGTGGCGACATTGAGCGGAGCGAGCAGCGATCTCGATGGAAACTGGGACAATTTTGATGCTATCGGCTTTTACCATGAGATCAATCCACTCTTGTCCCTTGTTGCCGTTGCCGCGTCGGTAAAAGTAGACCAGGATTTCGTTGATGGTCAGTGTCGAAACAACCAGGGTGTGCAGGCCATCTACGAGTTCTTGCCAGATTTTCAGTGCCCGTGGATGATTGTTGGCGTATGCAACAAAAAGCCGGTATCTGCGCCTAGAAGCATCGGTCGCGCCTCCCATCTTTAATCTCGGGCCATTCGACGTCTGCCAGCGCACTGCGAAGAAGATGTCCAATTTGGCTCAAGCAATCTCTACGAGACGGCTCAAGCGCAAGAGTGTCACCTCGCACTTGAATTGCGGCGGTTGGGCGGGGAAAAAGTCGCAGTGTGCGAGTGAGGTTGGCGGGGATGGTCCGAGTGCCATCATCGGCTATTTGAAGTGTCGCTGCTTCCCTGTTCATCTTTTCAACTCTTACTTGGCCCCACGGGGGGAGCATTTGTGTGAATTATAGTGCAATACTTGGCTAAAGTCAATAGATCCATCAATAATCAACGAGGAATGTTATGCGCAACATTATCGTCTTTGACCTGGAGACCCAATACGCAGCCGACGAGGTGGGGGGCTGGCATCACATCCGCGATATGCGCCTGGCGGTTGCCGTGACCTACAGCGCTGCCGAGGACGTCTATCGCGACTACAGCGAGCAAGAAGTGAACCGCCTCATCGCCACCCTGCGCGGGGCCGACCTGGTGGTGGGCTACAACGTGCTTCGCTTCGACTATGAGGTTTTGCGCGCTTATACCGCTGAGAAACTGGCCCAAATTCCCACCTGCGACATGCTCGACAACCTGTACCGCACGCTTGGCTGGCGGGTATCCCTCGACGCCGTCGCCACCGCCACGCTGGGGGAGTCAAAGAGCGCCGACGGGCTGCAGGCCGTGCGTTGGTTCCGTGAGGGCCAACTGGACAAGGTCGTAGACTACTGCCGGCGCGACGTCGAGGTAACATGGCAAGTCTACCAATTCGGCCGGCACAACGGCTACGTTCAGTACCGTGACCGCAGGCGGCGTATGCACAAGGTGCCTGTGCGGTGGTGAACAGTGCGCTGTATCCCCCGTCCCTCAAGCAAGTGCATAAGGAGGAAATGTATCATCTCAATATTGTGGGGCAACCAAATAATCATCCCAGTGTCATTCTGAGCGGAACGCAGTGAAGCGAAGAATCTCGCGTTACAATGCCCAAACCGCCTGTCCAAGGCGAGATTCTTCACCTCCGCTGCGCTCCGGTTCAGAATGACAGGCTTGTGATCGAGGTCTTGCCCCACTTTATTGAAAAGATACGCCGATGCTATGTGCCTGCCGGCGTGCGCGGCTATGGTGCTGGCCATATCTTGGCCGTCGCCTGGGACAGGAGAAATTGGCCAGGATTCTTGGCACTACAGAACTTGGAACGATGTCTTCCAACATCACTCGTTTGACCACCCTGGGCTTGACTGTCGAGTACGAAGAAGGCTCCATCAGAAAACTAGGTCACTATTTGTCACAGGGCATTCCCTGCATTGTTTTTCTGTGGACAGGTGAACTCTCTTATTGGCAGGTGGACACGCCGCACGCCGTTGTCGTCGTCGGTATGACCAATGATATACCGTCCTTGTGAACGATCCGGCTTTCGATAATGCTCCAGTTCGTGTCTCGACGGACGAATTTTTCCTCGCCTGGTGCGAGTTTGAGTACAAGTACGCTGCGTTGATATGAGTACCTTCGAATCTGCTTACCTGGCCCTTCTCCGCTCAGGCGAACTGAAGCGGCGTGTGCAAGCCGCCTACGAGCACCTGCACGCCTGCGACTTTTGCGGACAAGAGTGCCGCGTGGACCGGTACGAGCACGTTGGCTCTTGCAAGACCGGCATGCGGGCCGTCGTCACAAGTTACCATTCCCACATGGGGGAAGAGAACCCGCTGCGCGGATGGCGTGGCTCCGGCACCATCTTTTTCGCCTGGTGTAACCTCCACTGCCAGTTCTGCCAGAACTATGACATCAGCCAACTGGGGCACGGGCAGGAGGTCGAGCCGGAGGAACTGGCCGCGATGATGCTCTCGCTCCAGGCGCAAGGCTGCCATAATATCAACGTCGTTTCGCCCACTCACGTCGTGGCCCCTATCCTGGCCGCCGTCCTCATCGCTGCCGCAGCGGGGCTACATCTCCCCCTGGTCTGGAACACTGGCGGTTACGACTCGCTGGCGGCGCTGGCGCTGCTCGACGGTGTGGTGGACATCTATATGCCGGATATAAAGTACGCCGACGCGGAGACGGCGCAAAAGTATTCCAAAATCGAGGATTACCCGGCGGTCAACCAGGCCGCCGTCAAGGAAATGCACCGTCAGGTGGGCGACCTGGTGCTCGACGAGAATGGCATCGCGCTGCGGGGGTTGCTCGTGCGCCACCTGGTGCTGCCCGAGGGGCTGGCCGGGACACCACAAATCGCTCGTTTCCTGGCGGAAGAGATCTCACGCGACACCTACATCAACGTTATGGATCAGTACCGACCCTGCTACAAGGCCACCGAACTGCCGCCGCTCGACCGCCCCATCACCCGCGCCGAGTTTGATCGGGCCCTGCAGCAGTGCCGGGAAGCAGGACTGCACCGCTTCGACAAGCGGGAACCCCGTATTCTCCGCGTCCCGTGGGGAGTGTGAGAAATGAAAGACCAGGGAAAGAAACCGAAACCAAAAGCCCGTCTGCACGCCGTCGTCCACGGACGTGTGCAGGGGGTCAACTTTCGCTACTATACCATCCGCGCCGCGCGGCGCCTCGGCCTCACCGGTTGGGTCGCCAACCGCTGGGACGGCACGGTAGAGACCGTCGCCGAGGGTCAGCGCAAACCGCTGGAAGAGTTCCGAGTTTTTCTGCACCGTGGCTCTCCCTCCTCGACGGTGGAGCGAGTGGACGTCGAATGGGAGACTCCCAGCGGCAAATTTGAGCGCTTTGGGGTGCGATACCTGTGAGAAGAAATCCCGAACGATTGGCCTGGATCGTCCTGCTGCTCTCGTTCTTTACCTGCATGGGCCTGGTCGTTGCCGTGCCGCTGGGTATCCGCTGGTACGTCCTCAACGCCAGCGTCAGGCAGGAGGTAGCCCTCGAGGTGCAGCAGCCACCGTTGAGCGTCACTCTGGCCGGCCGGGGTGAACCGGTCGCTATCGCCCAGGACCGCGACGATATCCCGGAGCGCACGGTCGTGGACACGGACGCCACCTCTGGCCGGCTCGTGATGTACGCGCCCCAGGATGATCCTGTGATCATTGCCACAGTCCAACTTTACCACGACACCGAGGTCGTGCTTTCGTCAGCGCGCTCCCCGCGCTTTCCCGCCAGCAGCCTGCCCCACAAAGTCGTGCTAGAGATGAGGACCGGGCACGTGCGCATCAGCGTCCCCGGCCACCAAGAGCGGCCTACGGTCGTCGAGGTGCACACAACCCACGGAGCAGCCACGCTCACGGAGGGGAATTATGAAGTCAAGGTCAACACGACGACAGAGGTCACGGTGCGCGACGGTCAGGCTGACGTGATCAGTAATGGACTGGTCGTGCGCCTCGGGCCGGCGGAGCGTGCCACCATAAGTGATGAACGCATCGTCGGCCCACGGCCTGCTGCTCGCAACCTCATCACCAACGGTGACTTTCAGGTTTCATTGGAGGACAACTGGGAGAGTTACAACAAGGGCATCGAGATTGAGGGCGAACCCGAGGGGCAGGTACAATGGACTGAAATAGAGAATCAGCCAGCCGTCGTCATCGAACGCGAGGGGGAGGGCCACGCTGAGACCGGCATCAGTCAGCAACTCGACGCGGACATCCGCGACTTTGACTTTCTACAACTGTATCTCTTGCTACGCATCGAGGAACACAACGTGCCGGTGTGCGGCACGTATGGAAGTGAGTGTCCGGTGATGGTGCGCATTGACTACAGAGACGCTTACGGCGCGAACCGGGAATGGCTGCAGGGCTTTTATTGGCTGCTGGATACCAGCACTCCCGGAAATCCATCGGTTTGCGTCAGGTGCAGTACGCGTAACGAGCACATCCGAGTCTCGGAGGACATCTGGTACCCCTACCTGTCGCCCAACCTGATTCCGCTGCTATCACAAGACGGCCAAGCGCCCACCTTGATCAAGTCCATCACCGTCTACGCATCCGGGCACACGTACAGTTCCGCCATCGCCGAGATCGAGTTGATCGGGGAGTGACAGGAAGGAAACAAGTAGACAAGGATAGCGCATCCCTTGTCTACTCCCACTTACAACGCCCGCAATTTGTTCTCCAACTCTTGCGGACTGGCGGCCTCGACGGGGACGTACTTGATGCCAGGATAGTACTGCTGGAAAAAGGCGTGCAAGTCGCCGGGCCATTTTCCTGGATTGACCGCGATCACCGTGCGATCCTTCGGCCCCGTACCGGCGTCGTCGGCGCTGCTCCCGATGGTCCAATGGCGCTCCTCCCACTTGCCGCTGTTGAGCACGGCCTGCGGCCACACCCGGCCTGCATCCTGGGGCAACAGGAGGTAGGTGCGGGCATACGGTACGCGAGGCGGCACCCACTCCGGTTCGGGCGCGGGTGACGCCATTACTACCACCGTGCCCTCGGCCGGTATCAGAGCGCCTCCATCGGCCGTGAAGCGAGCACGAAAAGCACCCGCCTTCTCAGCCGCAAAGGTCCACTGCCAGAGGTACTGACCCTCGGTCACGCTGGCCCATGGCCCGCTCACGGCTACTCCGGCGCCATCCGGCCCGGTCACGGTCAAGCCCACGTCATCAAAGTCGCCTGTGGACGAGATGATGACCTTTACCTGGTCGCCCGTCTTGGGCTGAGCGGGGTCGAAAGTAATGGCTGCTTTGGGCAATTCCCCATTCATCACCACGAGGCTGGCATCGTCCCAGTAGGCATCGTTATGCTTGAATGTCCAGAGCGTCTTGCTTCGCAGAAACACCGTCACCACGTCTGCCTGTGCTGTGGCTTCTGCCGCAGGGACCTGGGCGTATTCGTTGTAAATGTGCGCTCCTCGTCCCCACACGACCGTGTCGGCAAACGGGTTGGTGCCGCCGGTGGGGTCAATGCCCACGTAAAAGGTGAAATTGCGCCAGTTGTCACCCTGGACATCGCCCTCTAGTGCAAATCCGGCCTCGTAGCCGGGTCCATCGCTCCAGCGCGGGTCGTCCGGGTGCTCCCCATCGTGCCAGTTGCTCCAAGCGTGCGCCCAGGCTGTCAGGCGCACTCTCGTGCCCGGGTGGACAAGTACCTGCTGAAGAAAACCCGCGTCGTGCTTGCGGTAAAAGGTGAACAAGAGCGTGGCCTTCTGACCGCTGTGTACGCGACGCGGATCCCCCGATTTCCAGGCATCCCGCACCTCTGGCTGGTCATACGTGCCCGGATCGTGGTAGAACCAGGTGATCCAGTTCGGGGGGGTGAAAATGTTGTCTCGTATCTCGGGTGAGGGAGGTTGCTCAGGTTTGCAGACGAGCACGGCGTGGCTCTTTTCTGTTCCCCAATCGGTTTCGAAACCCCCGTCCTTCAATAGTTCCTGTGACATTTGAACCTCCTTGTTTACTCAAATCCCAGCCCGCGCTCGCGCAGGCTCACGAAACGTTGCTGCCCAATGATCAGGTGATCCAGAACCTCGATGTCCAGCAGTTTGCCGGCTGCGACTAACAAGCGAGTCACTTCCACGTCCTCGGGTGATGGGGTGGGATCACCCGAGGGATGGTTGTGCGCGACGATGAGCGAGGCGCAATTACGCTTGACGGCTTCTCGGAACACTTCGCTCACCCGAATGTGCGAGGCGTTCAGGTTGCCCACGTACACCGTCTCGGAGCCGAGCAACCGGTTGCGCGTGTTCAGGTACAACACCCGAAAGTGTTCCTGTTCCAGATGGGACATCTCGGCCATCAGGAATTGTGCCGCGTCGGTCGGGGAGCGCACGATGAACTGGTCTTCTGGAGCGGCCAGGAGCATGCGGCGGCCCAGTTCCAGCGCTGCCTTGAGTTGCGCTGTCTTGGCCGGTCCCAGTCCCTTCTCGGCTTGCAATTCGGTGAAACTGGCCCGGGCCAGGCCCGGCAACCCGCCGTAGCGGGAGATGAGCCGCGTGGCCATAGCCACGACACTCTCACCGCTCACGCCCGTGCGCAGGATAATAGCCAGCAGTTCCGTCGTCGAGAGTGCCGCTTCGCCAGCGTGGGCCAGCCGCTCGCGCGGCCGCTCGTCAACGGGGAAATCCCTGATCATTGGCCGGTACTCGACCCGTGTCTCGTCGCTCACCATCATACTATACTACAACTCGCGCGAAATTGTCAAATCTGAAATCACCAATCTAAAATCAGAATTTGCTCTCACACCAGCCAGTGGTATAATACGTCCCACTTGGCCCCAGCACCAGCCTGATAAAAGGAGCGTGTCATCAAGTGGAGGACATTTTAGCAAACATTCCCTTTTACCTGACCATCCTGTCCACTGCCTGTGGAGGAGTGACCATTGCGCTAGTGGGCGGGATAGTGATTTGGACCTTTCGCGATATTCGCGCTCGCTCCCGCGACTTTTTGGCGCAGATATTGGCCACGCTGTTAGTGATCGTTCTACCGGTCATCGGGTTTGTGGTGTACTTGATGCTACGCCCGCGAGAGACGCTGGCCGAGGCTTACGAACGTTCCCTGGAACAAGAGGCTCTGTTGCAGGCGATAGAAGAGCCAGAGGTCTGCCCTGGGTGTGGACAGCGAGTCAAGAGCGACTATCTGTACTGCCCGGCCTGCCACACCCGCCTCAAAAAGGCCTGCCCGGAATGTGGTCACCCGCTCCATCTGCGCTGGTCCCTCTGCCCTTACTGCGGGGCCAGCATCGCATCGCAGGCGCTCGAGCCCGTGCCTGTTTTGGAGCCGGAGGTCGCCCTGGCAAAAGAGACGGTACCCGAAGCGTAGGGGCGCGGTAACCGCGCCCCTACCCGGAACGTGCCCCGCTTACGCTCTCCCGTCCTCGCCTATCACGTGGACTTGCAGCATATTGGTTCCCCCTCCGCCAAAGGGGATACCCGCCGTCAGCACCACCGGATCGCCCCACGCCGCCACCCCCAGATCGCATGCCGCTTGTATCATTATTTGCACCATCTCATCGGTGGTCTTGAACTCGGGCACCAACACCGGCTGCACGCCCCACACGAGCGCCAGTCGGAACTGCGTCGCCCGGCTGGGGGTCACGGCCACAACGGGAACGCGGGGGCGGTGACGGGCCACCATGCGCGCCGTCGCGCCCGACATCGTGGAGGTGACGATCGCCTTGGCTCCTACTTCGTTGGCGATCTCGACGGTGGCACAACTGATGGCCTGCGTGACGGTTCCGTGCCTGTGGATACCGTCCCCAGTGTGCAGCAGTCGCCCGTGAGGCAGATGCGCCTCTGCATTGGCACAGATCGCCGCCATCGTCTCTGTCGTCTTGACCGGGTACCGGCCCACCGCCGTCTCGCCGGAAAGCATCACCGCATCGGTGCCGTCCAGGATGGCATTGACGACGTCCGACGCTTCAGCCCGCGTCGGGCGCGGGTTCTCGATCATTGTCTGGAGCATTTGCGTGGCGGTGATGACCGGTTTGCCGGCCTGATTGCAGGCCCGAATGATGCGCTTTTGGTGAAACGGCACCTCCTCGGCCGGCGTCTCCACCCCCAGGTCGCCCCGAGCCACCATGATGCCATCGGCCTCGGCCAGGATCGCGTCGAAAACCGCGAGCGCCTCGGGCTTTTCGATCTTGGCGATGATGGAAACGTCGGCCCCTTTGCTCTTGAGGAACTGCCGCAGTTCGCACACGTCGGCCGGACGGCGGACGAAGGAGAGCGCAAAAAAGTCCACTCCCTGCTCCAGCGCAAACTGGGCATCCTCCCGGTCCTTGGGCGTGAGAGCGGAAAAACGGAGCGTCGCGCCGGGGACATTGATTCCCTTGTGAGAAGTGAGTGAGCCCCCCGTGACCACGCGACATTTCAAGCAGCCTTCACCGGCCTGCACGACGACCAATTCCAGGCGGCCATCGTCCAGCAGCACGGACTGACCAGGCCGCAGATCGCGTAGCAACTGCGGGTGGGGCACGGGTATCTCGTCCGTCGCGCCCGGCCGGAGATGTGACGTCAGTGTTACCTCGTCGCCCTCGCGCAGTTCGATTGCTTCACCCTTGATCTCGCCCACGCGCAACTTGGGGCCCTGCAGGTCGGCGATGATGGCGATCAACCGGCCTTCTTCCTCTGCCACCTGCCGCAGGGTAGTGATAGATTGGGCATGAGTGGCATAGTCGCCGTGCGAAAAGTTGATGCGGGCCGCATCCATCCCAGCCCGCATCAGACCACGCATCACCTGGGGCAAGTCGGAGGCCGGCCCAATAGTACAGACAATCTTGGTACGTTGCATCTTGTTCTGATCCTTTACCCTTATGAGCCGGTCAGAGCCAACACGTATTTGCCCGCATCCTCGTCGCCGTAGCCCCGCGCGATGATACGGTACGTGCCGCTCAGGGGCAATTCGAACGTGGTGATTCTAGCATTGGCTTCCCCGTCGCTGTCGTCGTTGGTCATGACCCGCACACCGTCGGGCGCGAACAGTTCGAGAAAAGTATCCATATCCTCGTTCACGGCGACCATAGAGATGGCGATCACGTCGCCCTCCTGGCCCTCGAATAGCCAGTGATGGCGTGTGCCGGCCGGCAGGGTGACGCTCACCGTCTCACCGTAGGCCAGAGTGCCCTGTGTCACCATCTCTGTCTGCTCCAACGTGAGTTCGTATGCTCCGCCCAGGCCAAAGGCATTGCGAGTGACAATGCAATAAATGCCGTCGGCGGGCAGTTCATAGTACTCGATGAGAGCGTTCAATCCCTCGCTGCTGTCATCGTCGTCGGTGAGCATTACCCCGGTGGGACTGTACAACTTGAGGTAGCAATCCATATCCTCGTCTCCATCCAGGGCGCTCATTATGATTGTGACCACATCCCCTTCGACGCCCTGGAAGAACCACCCTTGCTGCGCATCTTGTGTCAGCGTCCCCTCGACTGTCTGGCCGTATGTGATCACCTCGCCCTGAGGCTCCTCAGTGATATCGAGACCGAGAGTGTAATCTCCCGCACCGCTGTAGGTCAGGACGTGAATGGTGTAGGTGCCGGAGACAGCCACAGGAAAGTCCGCGATGAGGGCATTGTAGCCCGCGCCACTGTCATCATCTTCGGCGACGATAACCCCATCCGCGTCGTAGAGTTCCAGGTAAGGATCTAGGGCGGCGGACGCGGCGGCGTCTAGTTGAATGGTGACGTATCCCTCTGCCGATTCAAAGTACCAGATCTCGACACCGGCGCGGGGCAGAGTGCCTTCCACCGTCTCTCCCGGCTGGATTGGGCCTCTTTCCACTGGTTCCGGCAACTTGGGCGCAAAGAACACCAGGCTGGCGAACATGTCCCTCAAGATCAGTTCGTAAGGGGCCCAATCGCCCTCCGGTGATGCCCCCAGCCCAAAGCCTGCTGCTTGCTCACCTAAGGCGGCGATCGCGTAGCCATGCAGTTGAACGTTAGCCTCCGCGTCGGTCCAACTCACCTCGGCGCCAACGCCGGGGATTTCGCCAAATGTCCAGGTTTCCATCTCCCAGATCTCGGCTCCTCCTGCCCCGCCCAGACCCTCCAACATACTATCCAGCAGATCCTCCGCCGTCGCGTCTGACCCGAGTCCCAGTCCTATTTCTTCAGGGCTGGTCGTCCCGACCGCGAGCATTGGCCCCTCCACCGGGTCGAGGTACTCTAGCACCTCCTCGTTCTCGGCAAAGTAGATGCCCCCAGCATCGGTCTTGGACATCCAGTCCGATGGGTAGAGAATACTGAGGCCCTCCAGGGGATCGGCGTACATACTCATTTCTCTTGGCGGAGGTTCCTGGGTCGGGGGCAACGTGGGCGACTCGGTGGGCTTGAGCGTCGGCGTGGCCTCGCTCGCTGAAGTATGAATAGGCGTGTGAACGGGTGTGTGAGTTGGCCCTGGTTGAGGCACAAGCGGACAAATGCCGCATCCTAAACTCGCCAGGAGCAACATTAGCCCTGCTATTGCAATCGGCCACCAGGCTCGTCTACTGGTCATCCATGTCTCCTTTTGCTCCTTGCCTAGCGTTGTAGATTGGTCGTAAGTGTTCACGGGGATGGCCGCACGGCGGTTGAAACCGCGTGTAACGCTTGCAAAATCGGCCTCCGCCGATTGTCCCAGTCGCCGCAGTGTTCACGGGGATGGCCACACGGCGGTTGAAACCGCGTGTAACGCTTGCAAAATCGGCCTCCGCCGATTGTCC
>CAYQTW010000025.1:0-15261 GCA_964420485.1 uncultured Anaerolineales bacterium | reverse complement strand
AAAGGAACGAATTAAGAAAAGGAACGAATTAAGAAAAGGAACGAATTAAGAAAGGAGCGAATTAAGAAAGGAGCGAATTTTCCACCGTCGCTTGTGGTGACAAGGGCAGATGGCAACGTGAATCCAGCCGAGCAAAATGCTTCTAATTCGTTTTTTTCCAAATTCGTTGTTGTGTCCCCAATACGAGCAGCGTTGACAAAGGCAGTGCTCCGTAGTAGAATCCACCTTGCTCCCCATAACTGGGAAAGGAGTCTAAAATGAAGACCAATAAAACTCAGATGAAAAGTCTAGCGTGGGCATTGCTGGCAGGAGCCTCGGCGTTGTTGCTGGCGGCGAGTCTGCCGTTGCTACTCTCCCATTTCCAGGCCCTGGCCCAGCCGGTGGCGGAGACAGCGGCTCTGACGGTGGAAAAGAGAGCAAGTGCGGATGTGGCAGCGCCAGGCGACACAGTGACCTACACTATCATTATTAAGAAAACCGGAGATGAAATCACTGCCTGGATGACCGATACGCTTCCCGGGGAAGTGACCTATGTTACTGACAGCTTACAACTCTTGGGACCAGGTAGCGTAGGTTTTGTAGACGGAGTAATTACCTGGACCCATGCAGCGTTTGGCTGGAGTCAAGAGGCTGTCATTACCTTCAGCGCTGGAATCTCCTCCGGGATCATCTATACCAACGTCGTCAACACGGCCCAGGTCACAGGAACAGGTGAACTGGTCGAGGATTCAGCGACGACGCTGGTGGTGGTCAATGTGGGCAATCTGGACAACGAAGGCACTGAGAAAACTGTCTCCTTAGAGGAATCTGAACCTGGCGACGTGCTGACCTACACAATTACACTGTGTAATGACAGCAGTGACCCAGTGCCCGGCGTTTGGATCACTGATGAACTACCGTCGGGGTTGATCCCGATAACCGCAAGTCTGACCGCCGACGAAGGTGACTATGGCATCCAAAATGGTGTGATTACCTGGACACTCGACATGGGAGGTTACTGGGCTAATATAGATCTAACCTTTAGCGCCCAGATCTCCCCCGACCTCCCCTACAACGGTTGGATCACCAACACCGTCGAGATCGTCGCCCCCCTTCAGTCGTTCACGAGATCGGTCGGGACCAACGTCTACCGGGGCTATCCCCACCTGGAAGCATCAAAGTCCGTCTACCCCAACTGGGTACATCCCGGTGAGTGCCTGACCTACACCGTACACATCGTCAACACAGGCGATGTGCCGGTGGAGACGGCCTGGATGACCGATGTACTGCCGCCGGAAGTGAACTATGTAGCCGGCAGCCTCGACACGACCACAGGGGACTCGAGCCACGCGGACGACGTTATCACCTGGAACGCCACCCTGGGGCCCAGCGGGACGTTGTCGCCGCCGGCGGAGGCCACCATCACCTTTGTCGTCGAAACACTAGCCTCTTTGGACAACACCCACTTTACCAACACGGCCGAGATCACCGGCGCGGGCAGCCTGGTGCAGGCATCTATAGAGGCGGCGGCCATCTCGACCTTCAAGTTCATATTTCCCCTCATCTTTTACAATTACCCGCCCGCTCCCGTCTTGAACCCCATCCCAACGCCGGTGGATCACTCCTACACTGTATCCTGGCAGGGTGTCGAGACAGACATTGATCACTACGTACTTGAGCAGGCACGGGATTCCGGCTTCTCCAACCCGCAGGTCTGGACGACCACCCTCACCTCGCAAATAGTCCAAGATGTCTATTGCGCCCACTATTATCGCGTGCGCGCGGACAAGGCCAGCGATTGGGGTCAGGGTCCGTGGAGCAACGTGAAGACTGGCCTGCCCTCTGCTCCTGCTTCACCTGTCCTGAATGACATTCCTGACCCAGATGAGGACAATTCCTACACTGTCAGTTGGTCGTTTGCCCCAATTGACGGCGCCGTGCTCTACGTGCTTCAGGAGTCAACCGATGCCGGCTTTAGCAGCATCACAGGGGAGTGGCAGATTGCAGGGACCTCCCAGTCTATCCAGAAAGGCTCGACGTCTGGTACTTTTTACTACCGCGTGCGCGCCGACGATAATGATTGCTGGGGACAGGGGCCGTGGAGCGCATCCAAGTCAGTAGAGGTCCAACACGTCTATTTTGACGACTTTAGCGACCCTAGCAGTGGATGGCCCAGTGTGGCGAAGGAGGTAATTCCAGAGACAGATAGTTACTACAGACTGCGCTACGATGGTGGTCAATATCGCATCATGATTGACCCCGGAGGACCGAATATCTGGTTCCACCAGCCGGACGCACTGGCTCCCTACCAGCCCCCGAGCGACAAGTACTGCGTCGAGGCCCACGTGAGATTCAGGAGAGGCCAATCTCCTTACCAAGACTGGGACTGGTACCCGTATTGGAGCAACGGAGGGCTAGTCTTTGGTGTCAATGATGCCAATACGAATCTATACGCCGTGTGTCTATCTATTGGCGGCGGTGATTCGATGGGTTGGTTCATCGTGAATAACCCGACGTATGAATACCCTTACAAAGGATGCAACTACGTAGACGGTGTGGTGGGTGGGGAACCCGCCGGTGCTCTCGATATAACTCAGTGGCATCTGTTTCAGGCCAGCGTGAACGGCGATTGGGTGACTATTTACATAGACGGTGTACGTAAAGGCAAGTGGAAGATGGATGGCCTCAGTGCCACGACGCGGGTTGGTGTAATCGGTGGCGACTATGAGATAACCCCTGTGGATCTTCGTTTTGACAACTTTAAGGTCATCCCGAACACAGGGTGTACACCGTAGCGGGAAGCGTTCAGGGGAATGAGGAAAACGCTCGCCAAATAATTGCCCCCCCAAACTATCCGTGACAGGAGACTGGAGCAAGTGAACGAAACGCAAACGCAGAGCGACTATGATGGCGCGTGGAAGGAGGCGTTGGAACGGTACTTGCCCGACTTTATGGCCTTTTTCTTTCCACAAGCACACGCCAAGATTGACTGGACCAGGGAATACGAGTTCCTGGACAAGGAATTACAGCAAGTAGTGCGGGATGCGGAACTGGGGCGGCGCCGAGTGGACAAACTGGTCAAGGTGTGGCAAAAGAACGGCGCCGAGGCCTGGGTATTGGTACACGTGGAGGTGCAAGCCTGGGAAGAAGCGGTATTCGCCGAGCGGATGTACGTGTACAACTATCGTCTGTTCGATCGTTATCACCGGCGGGTGGCGAGTCTGGCGGTGTTGGGTGACGAGCGAGCGGGCTGGAGGCCAGACCGGCTCGAGCACGAATTGTGGGGCTGCCGGACGAGGTTCGAGTTTCCGGTGGTAAAATTGCTGGACTATGGGGAGAAATGGGACGAGTTGGAAAAGAGCGACAACCCATTTGCGACAGTGGTGATGGCCCATCTAAAGACACAAGAGACGCGCCACGACGAGGAGAAGCGTAAAAGATGGAAATTGTACCTGATGCGGCGGCTCTACGAACGAGGATATGGGCGGGAGGACATACTCAACCTGTTTGGGTTCATTGACTGGATGATGAGTTTACCGAAAGAAATTGAGGACGAGATTTGGCAAGAGATACGAGAGTACGAGGAGGTGGAACAGATGACCTACATCACAAGTGTCGAGCGCATTGGGTTCGAAAGAGGCGTTCAGGAAGGTATCCAGCAGGGCCTCCAGCAAGGTGTCCAACAAGGTATCCAGCAGGGCCTCCAGCGGGGCATCCGAGAAGGGTTGCTGGCCGGAATTGAACTGGGGCTGGAACTAAAATTCGGCAGTGCGGGATTGTGCCTCTTGCCGGAGATATACAAGATCGAGGACGTGGACGTTCTACGGGCGATCCACGAAGGATTGAAAATGGTGACGGGAGTGGAAGAGTTGCGTCCTATCTACCAGCCAGCGTAGTGGATCGTGGATCTCCGTCACTCGTCTTTCCCTGTGCTCGTTGTGGCCCTGCTCGTCTTATTAGCACTACAGGCGTTGGGAAGTCTGTCTGCGAACTCGGCCACCTTTGACGAACCTTATCATCTGGGCGCTGGCTACGCCTATCTGCGCACCGGCGACGCGCGCCTGCATAGCCACCATCCTCCGCTGATTGACGCTTTGGTGGCTATGCCGCTGCTCCTCCTCGACCTGCACCTGCCACTCGACAGCGTCGCCTGGCAACAGGCAGAATACGGCTCCTTCGGCGATGTCTTTGTGTGGCAAGCCAACCCAGACCTGGCCCTCCGTATGATCTGGCTGGGCCGCCTGCCCAATATCGCATTAGCGATCCTGCTCGGCGCCGCCATCTTTTGCTGGACGAGTGAACTGTCAAACCGGGCGGCCGGGCTTTTGGCGCTAACTCTATACGTTCTTGACCCCAGCATCGTCGCCAACGCAACTTTGAGCACCAACGACCTCGGCGTGGCGGCGATGCTTTTTTTTGCCACGTGGGCCTGGTGGAGGTGGCTTCAGCGTCCCTCCGTCGCCCGGCTGGTTCTCGCCGGCCTGCTGGCCGGGGCCGCCTGTGTGAGCAAATACAGCGGACTGGCCATTGGCCCCATCGCCTTGCTCCTCGCCTTGACCCATCGTCCCGCCGGTGACCGGCCACCGGTGATGTGGTTGCAGCGGGCAAAAGGGCTGGTGGGCCTGGCGGTTATATGCCTGCTTGTTATCTGGGCCGCTTATGGATTTACGATGGCCGGGGGCCTGCCGGCCCCAGCCTTTTGGCGGGGCTTGTACTTTCAAGGCAGCCGTATCGTCGCCGGACAGCCGGTGTATGCACTGGGACGAATATGGCCCAATGGAGTGTGGTTCTATTACCCCCTGGCGCTGTTTCTCAAAACCCCGTTGCCGGCGCTTATCCTGGCCGGAATAGGCCTTCTTCTGGCTATCAAGCGCCGCGCCACGCAGATGATGTTGGCGTTTGCGCTCCCGGCGGTGGTCTTTGGCGGGATCACCTCGACCAGCGCTCTCCAACTCGGACATCGTTACCTCCTGCCGATATTGCCGTTCACGTTCGGATTGGGCGGGTATGCGGCCACAGCCATTCCCTGGCCCTCTCGGCGTCGGCGGAACCTGATCCCGCTGGTCACTGTGGGTGCGCTAGTCGTCCTCCTGGTCTGGGACGCTGTGGGCATTTACCCACATCATCTCTCGTTTTTCAACGCGGTCGCGGGTGGCGCAGCCAACGCTGACCGTTATCTCGTGGACGCCAACCTCGACTGGGGCCAGGATTTGATAGCCTTGAAAGCCACAATGCAGGAGCGCGACATTCCGTTCGTCCATCTGGGCTATTTTGGCTCTGCCATCCCGGACGTTTATGGCATCCACTACTGGCCTGCGCCCGGTTTCCTGCGTTTTGTGGGCGATCCCGAATCCATGGCCTTCAACCCGCACACCCCAGACCCAGGTTGGTATGCCATTAGCCGCACCAGCCTGCGGCAAGGACTGGTACTCACGCATCCCGATCTATACGCCTACTTCCGCTCGCGCTCCCCCGAGGCTCGTGCGGGTTACTCGATCAACCTGTATCGAGTTGATTACCCCCCGGACGTGCCCATTGTTCGGGCGGTCGTACAGGGTTCTCGCGTCGCCGACGTGCCGGCGGAGCAACTGGGCTGGCGCGAGGGCCAGCGCTTGATCGTCAAGTGGATGCCCGACGGCAACTCGTTCGTCTTTGCCATGAACGGGCCGGCGCACTATTCGGTGGCGGACCCGCTAACATACGCCCCAGATTTACGAGAGGCAGTGTTTCGCGCCCAGCCCGATGACCTGGGAACGTTCGAGTTCGACGCCCGGCCCGTGATCCAGCCCTTGTTGGAGCGTTGGTCTGCCGCATCGTCATTGTGGACGCCGGAGGGCCAACCATTGACCCCACCGGTCGGGTTTGACGACCGCATCGAGTTGCTCGGCTACCGTCTGGCGCGGGACAGCGTATCCCCCGGCGAAGAGATGTCACTCGTCTTGTTATGGCGAGTCAGCGGGGATCTGAAACCACCCATCGCCAGTTTCGTACACCTGCTTGGTGAGGATGGGCAACCGCGCGCCCAGTACGACGGGTGGGGAGCGGCTGTGCGTGGCCTGGAGACCGGTGATGTCATCGTGCATCACGCGCGGATTTCCACTCCGGCCGGCGCGGAGCCTGGCACATATCGCCTTCAAGTGGGCCTCTACTCGCCAGACACGATGAAACGTTGGCCCGTGCAGACAGCGGACGGAACGGTCGGCGACCATCTATGGCTACCGGAGATAAAAATCCATTGAGCACAGACCGCTTCTCCAAACTTGAATTGCTCCTTCTATGCGCCGTGATCCTCCTGGCGGCCTACCTGCGCTTTAGCCACCTCGACCAGGTCGAGTTCCTGTGGGACCAGGCCGAGATTTCCAAGTGGGCGCTGAGGATGGGGCAGGAGGGAGAGATTACATGGGTCGGGACGCCATCATCTACCGGCCTGTATTCCTTTCTGGCGGCCATCTGGCTGTTGGCTATCCCCTACGCGCTCTCGCCCAGCCCCATCTTTGCCACCGGCTTTGTCGCCGCGCTCAACTTGCTCGCCGTCACCGGCTGCTACTTTTTGACCCGCCGCTGGTTTGGCCGGACAGCGGCACTGGTGGCGACCCTTTTGTTCGCCGTCGCGCCCTGGGCCGTGATTCATTCGCGCAAAATCTGGCACTCTAATCTTCTCCCCCTCTTCATGCTACTCTACGCGGCGACCGGCTATCTGGCTTTCGTGCGCGGCCGACGCTGGGCGCTGCCGGCGCACGTGTTGGCATTGGCACTACTGGTGCAACTCCATTTCTCCACCCTCCCCTTTATTTTGTTGACCATTCTGTGGGCGCTGATTTTTTGCAGACGGCTGGACTGGCGGCTCGTGCCGGTCAGCGTGTTGTTGGCCGCCCTCACCTTTATCCCTTATGTTGTTTTTGACGCCCATCACGATTGGTGGAACGTCCGCCATTTCGTCGAGATCATGCAACAACCGGCGACGACGAGCGCCGACGCGGTGCATGGCACCTGGATCATGAGCACCGGCCTGGATTTGCATTGGCTCACCGGCCCGGACCGCTACCCCGAGTTCGTGGCCGCGACGCCCAACGTCCGCTGGCTCTTTGCCGTCGAGGGCGGGTTGGTGATCGCCGCAGGCGCGTTTGTCCTGTGGCGGGCTGTTCGCCAGGCGCGCACCGGCGCTTCGGCCACGCTCAGCACAAGCCTCGACGATGAGACAGCCGCCGCGCTGATAGCTGTCACCTGGCTGGTGATGCCGGCCCTGTTCTTGACGCGGGGCATAGCGCCACCACCGCCCCACTACTTTACCACCACCCTCCCGGCCCAGTTCATCCTCATCGGGTGGTTGGTCGCGCGGGTCGGGCACTCGCGTAGCCGCGTGGCGCGGGCCGGCCAGGGGCTGCTCCTCGCGCTAGTGGTGACGCTGGCTGTCGCGCAAACCCACGAGATCACCTCGCTCCTGCGCTTTGTGATGACCCACGACACACGCTGGGGATACGGCACGCCCGTCGGCTACGAGGTGCAGGCAGTCCAGACGGCCACGCGCCTGGGGCAGGAAATCGGTGGCGCGGAGGTGATCCTCCTGTCCGAGGGAGACGAAACTCGCATGTTCGAGATGCCGGCCGTGGCCGACGTGTTGCTGTACGGCCAACCCCACCGGTCGGTGGACATTCGCACGGCGCTGGTCCTCCCCGCCGGCCCGGCCGTCTACTGGGCGACCTACGATATGACGCCCGGAGAGACGCTACTCGCCACCTTTACCCCCGAGTTGACCGGGTCCCGCATCCCGCTGCGCGAAGGCGCCCGCTCCTTCCGCTTCTACCGTTGGCCCGGCTCGTCCGATCCGCAATTCGTTACTCGCTATTCGCAATTCGCAACCTGCAATCCACAATCCACAGCCTGGGCCAACGGCGCACAACTGGTTGGCTACTGCCTGGAAGGCGACCTTCGCCCCGGCGGGACGGTCCACTGGACGTTGATCTGGCAGGCCACCCGGACACCCACCGAAGACGTTTACTATCACTGGTTCAATCACCTGCTGGACGTGCAGGGCCAACTGCGCGCTCAGCAGGACGGGCCGAGTTTCATCCCGTCCTACTGGCGGGCTGGTGATACCATTCTCAACTGGTTCGATCTCCCAATCCCATCAGACGCGCCGCCGGGCAACTATACCATGCGCGTCGGGATGTACACCTATCCTGTCATCGAGAACGTTCCGGTGCTGGGCGCAGATGGCGTGCCGGAGGGGGAGTGGATAGAGATTGGGCCATTCCCGATGGAGGAGTGAGGCCAGCCAAGATGACTCGATGGCATCGTTTTGAACTGGTGGGAGTGGTCGCGCTGCTCCTTCTGGCTGCCTGGTTGCGCTGGCGGGCGCCGCTGGAGGCACCCCCTGGCCTGGAGATGGACCCGCTCATCGAAGCGCAGATCGCCGAGCAAGTGTTGAGCGGCGACTGGCGCCCGCTTTACGAGGCGGGGCAGGGACGGGAGGGACTCTATCACTACTGGCTGGCCCTCTGGCTGGCGACGCTGGGCCAACACGTGTTCACACTGCGTATGGCCTCGACCTTTTTCAGCCTGTTGGGGCTGGCGGCTATCTACACGCTGACCCGCCGCCTCTTTGGACCAGCCGTAGCTCTGGTCAGCCTGGCCGGTGGAGCAATCTCCTTCTGGACCCTCTTTGCCGCCCGATCCAGCCTCCGCTCCACCAGCCTCCCCTTTTTCGCCGCCCTGTCCGCCTACTTTTTCTGGCGCGGCACCCCCAGCTCCCGGTCCCCAGCCACCAGTCCCCAATCCCCAATCCCCAATCTCCTATCCGCAATCTGCCTGGGCCTCTCCTTTTACACCTACACTGCGGCCCGTGTTCTGCCGGTCATCTTTTGTCTCTTCATTCTCTACCTGCTGATCTTGCATCGCCACCGGCTGCGAGGCCGGTGGAAGGGATTGGCTCTCGGCGCCGGCATAAGCGTGCTCATCGCATTGCCGCTTTTGGCTTACCTGCACACCCACCCGCAGGCCGACGAGTTCGGCTTTATGGACTTTGACCGCCCGCTGGCCGCGCTGGAGGCCGGCGACCCGCAGCCCGCGCTGCAGACCAGCCTGGCGACACTGGGGATGTTCACCTTTCGGGGCGACCCGCTCATCTTTGACAACATCCCCGGCCGGCCGGTCTTTGAGCCATTGGGAGGGGTGCTCTTTCTGGCCGGCGTGGCTATTGCCGTGTATCGTCTTCGCCAGCCAGCCTACGCTTTCGCCCTGATTTGGCTACTCGTGGGACTGGCGCCGGGAATGTTCAGCCAGCCGGCCCCCAACTTTTACCGCACCGTCGTGACCCAGGTCATCACCTTTGCCTTCCCCGGCATTGCCATCGTGGAGACCTGGCGCTGGCTTCACCAGCGTTGGCCGCAAAAGGCTGTCCGGTCAGCGATGGTCTGTGGCCTGGCCCTGCTGCTGGGCATCAACCTGACCTGGAACCTGCGGGACTATTTTGTCGCCTGGCCGGCGGTGGAGGGAGTGTCGTTCTTCTGGCAGACCGCGCTGACCGAGACGGCCCGCTACCTGAACCGCTCCCCGGACACATCCCCCGTGGCCCTCTGCACCGGCCTGACCTACGAGCACGATCCCTGGTGGCGACCGGCCTGGCAGAGCATGCGCTACCTGCTGCACCGCCCCGATCTCGCGCTGCGTTATTACGACTGCGCCGACACAATGGTTTTCATTGACGGCCCGGCCCGGTACGCCTTCCCCGACGTGGCTGACGTGGATGCACTCGACCAATTTCCGGCGTACCATCATTTTTTGGCCGCCGCGCATCCCGGCCTCGAGTTCCTGCCCGACCGGCCTGGCATCATCGTCCACAACGAGCACGTACCCGCGCTGCACCAACACCTGGCCGCAGTTGCCGCCGACTCAACAGTCGCGTGGGCGCCAAAAGTGGGTGAGGTGGATCAGCCGGCCAGGGTGCCGGTCAATTTTGAGCACCGGGTCGAGTTCCTGGGATACGATCTACCGGCCTCATCCCTCGAGCCAGGCGCATCGTTCGATCTGACGACCTACTGGCGCGTCACCGGCGCTCTGCCGCCCCAGTTGTCGCAATTTACGCACGTCCTGAACGCCGGTGGCGCCATCGTCACGCAGCAGGACCGGCTCGCGCTCACCTCGGCCAGCCTGCGCGCGGGAGACGTTTTCGTGCAGACCCATCGTGTGACGCTGCCGGGCGACATGGCGGCGGGTGAATATCCACTGACGATAGGGTTGTACACGCCGGACGGAGCCCGGTTGCAGATCACACAGGCCGGTCAGCCGCGCGGAGACCGGTTGTGGTTGAGACCGGTCGTGGTGGAAAAGTAGATCGGAATGGTATTCCGACCATCAGAATTGCGAGATGTACCAATCGTGATATACTCTTGGGTGATTTAGGATTTGTTGATTTCAGATTGACGGATTTACCACAGCGCCAATCTCCAAATCCTGAATCCGTAAATCCTGGATTCCAGTTATGTGTTACCATCTTGTGAGATTGGGGCAACGGATAGGCAGCGGATAAGCGGAGAGGCATATCCGTTTATCCGCTTTCCATCCGCTGCCTCAACCCCCGGCAAGCAAATACGATTTCAGTTATGGATCTAGTCGAGAAACGCAAGCATCGAATAGAATGGATCGGCAGGGCCTGGCCGGTAGGGGTCTTGACGCTGTTGTGCGTGCTGTTCTTTTGGGACGTGCCGTGGCTCCCCGCCAACCGCGTCATCATGGGCGAGGATCTGACCAACATGTTCCTCCACTGGATCCGCTTTGCCGTTTCCTCGATTCAGCAAGGTCAGTTTCCCTCGTGGAACCCCTACCTCTTTTCGGGCCAGCCTTTTGTCGCCAATCCCCAGCCGGCGCTGTTCTATCCCCCCACGTGGCTGGCCCTGCTGATGCCCGCCATCAAGGCGCTGAACATGGTCGCCGTGTTGCACGTATGGCTTGCCGGCGTGGGGATGTACGCCTGGCTGCGCTCGGAGAGGGCATCGGCTGCGGGCGCATTGTTCGGCGCCGTCGTCTTTTGCTTCAGCGGCTACTTTTTCGTGCGCGTGCGCGGGGGACACATAGGCGTCGTCACCACCGGAGCCTGGCTGCCGTTCGTGTTGTGGGCCTACTGGAGCGCCGTGAAACGTCGCTCGTGGAAACTAGCCATCGTGGGAGGACTGCCGGTCGGGCTTTCGATCTTGGCCGGGCACACGGCCTCCTTCATTTACGTGGCGCTGGCGCTGGTTGCCTACGCCGCCTTTTGCGCGTGGAGGTGCTGGCAGGGGGAGCGGTCGGTACGGGCAGCAGTGCTTCCCCTGGTCTGGGCGGGCGTGATGTTGCTCGTCGGGTTGGCCCTGGCAGCCGTGCAACTTTTGCCGCTGGCCGAGTTGGTGGTGCGCTCGACCCGACAGGCAACGCCCAGTTACGACTTTGCTGCCCGCTTCTCCTGGCCACCTGGGCATCTGCTGACCCTGTTGGTGCCCAACTTTTTCGGCGAGCCGACGCACACGGGGTACTGGAGCGACGGCATCTACGACGAGTTTATCTTTTACGTCGGCCTCCTGCCGCTTTTCCTGGCGCTCCTGGGGCTGAGACTGCGACACCGGCTGACCCCATTCCTGGCTGCACTGGGCCTGGGGGCGCTTCTCCTGGCCTTTGGAGAGTACGGGTGTCTGCATCCCCTGTTCTACCGCTTCGTGCCGCTGTTCCGGATGGCGCGAGCGCCGGCTCGGGCCGGGTTCCTCTTCACACTGGCCGCTGCCGCGCTGTCTGGCCTGGTGGTGACGGCGCTCCAATCTTGCCGCGAGGAGCAGAAGCGGCTGCTAAAGCCGCTCAAGTGGTCGCTGGTGCTGCCCGTGGCGCTGGGTGCGCTGGCGCTGATTGCGGCCGGCTTTATGGCCTTTGCCTGGGGACGCGAAGCGAACCCCGCTGCCGGGCAACTGTGGCACACTGCCAATCAGATGGCGCTATTCCTGCTCTTCTTCCTCCTGGCTTATGGCCTGCTGATGGCCTGGCGTGACGCTGTAGGGCAAGGGCAAGCCTTGCCCCTACTGGCGCTGGGGCTGGCGGTGCTGGACCTGTGGACCTTTGGCAGCGGCGTGCTAGAGGTGAGGGACGTGCAGGAGAGCGCCTACTGGCGCATCGTGGCTCAGGCAGTGTCTGACCCCCAGGCCGCACGGGTGCTCCCCTGGGGGCTGAGCGACTTTGACCAGAATGGGGGGATGGAGTTCGGGTTGCGCAGCGTCTTTGGATACGACCCCCTGACCCTCCAGCGCTACGAAGAGTTCATCGCCTCACGACCCGACCCGCGCGCGCGGACCTATGACCTGCTGAACGCGGGCTACCTGGTGACAACGGCCCCGCAAGAGTTCCCCGCCGGCCCCGACGCCCCCCGGCTACTACTCGAGCAATCCGGCGTGTACGTCTACGAGCGGCCGGCCGTGCTCCCACGGGCGTGGATCGTGCCCCAGATCGAGGTGCTGTACGACGCAGCGGCGACACTGGCCCGCATCCACGACCCGGATTTTGACCCACGCACGACCGCGCTGGTGAACTCTGCGCTCGAATGTGCTACGAACCCTGCGCCGCCTGTTTACGGCGGCGTGTCCCCAGCGCCGCCTGTTTACGGCGGCGAAGGCGAGGTCGAGAGCGTGCGTTACGAGGGGAACCGCATCGAGGCGCAGGTGCGGGGTGGAGGCGGGCTGTTGATCTTTAGCGAAGTGGACTATCCCGGCTGGCGGGCCACAGTGGACGGCGACCCGGCCCAGTTGGTGCGGGCCGACTACCTGCTGCGCGCCCTCTGCGTGCCGGCGGGTGAACACCGAGTCGTGCTGGTGTACGACCCCCCGCTGTTAAAGGCCGGACTGGCAATCACGGCCCTGACACTGCTGTTCATCATCGCCATCGCCGTCTGGGCCGCACGGCAAAACAGGAGTGTCGTGTGAGGCCAACTGATCACCCCCGCTCATTGTTCATTGTTCATTGTTCATTGTTCATTGTGTTCATTGTATTCATTGTCCTGGCCGTCGCCTATAGCCTGGTCTCCCCCCTCTACGAGCCCACCGACGAACTGGGCCACTTTCGCTACGTGCGCCATCTCGTCGTCCACCGCAGCCTGCCCGTGCAGCCGCTTGACACCCCTCGTGCCCCGACCCACCATCCGCCGCTCTACTACGCCCTCGGCGCGCTGGTCAGTGGATGGGTGCCCGTCGCGCAGGAGGTCTACTACGAGCCGCCCATCAACCCCTACTGGGGCTACCGCTACTGGGAAGTGGGCAACGACAACAAGAACCAATACCTCCACGGCGACGAGCGCTTTCCCTTTCACGGCGTTGCCCTGGCAGTCTACCTGGTGCGCTGGATGACGGTGCTCATCGGTGCGGGCGTCGTCTGGCTGACCTACCGCATTGGGCGCGAAATCTTCCCGGCCCGGCCCGCGCTGGCCGTGGGCGGGGCGGCGCTGGTCGCGTTCAACCCGCAGTTCATCTACCTGAGCGGCGCGGTCAACAACGACATCCTGGCAACACTGTGCAGCGCGGCGATACTACTCGTGTGCATCCGGCTGGTGCGAGACGGCCCCAGCGTGCGCACCGATCTGACGTTGGGCATTCTCTATGGCCTGGCGCTGCTCACCAAATTCCACCTGCTGGCTCTGCTAGGGCTGATCGAACTGGCCTACCTGATCGCCGTGTGGCCCACCCGCGACTGGCGCGTTTTTCTGCGCGGCAGTCTCATCGTCCTGGGGCTGGCGGCCCTCATCTCCGGCTGGTGGTTCTGGCGCAACCAGGCGCTCTACGGCGAGCCGACCGGCTTCCAACGTATGACCGAACTGTTTGGAGTGCGCAACCCCCTCGATAGTTGGGGCACGCTAATGATCGAACTGCCTTATGCCTGGAGCAGCCTGTGGGGACGCTTCGGCTATGGTCAGGTTCCGCTGCCCAACATTGTGTACCAGGGGTTGGCATGGCTGGCAGCGGCCGGCGGCCTGGGCCTGATCCTCCTGTTCTATCGCCACCTCCGATCCGCACGCCATTCGCCATTCGCCATTCGCAATTCGCAATTGCTGTTATTGCTGACCTCCGTCCTGCTGTTCGCCACCATCCTCTTCGCCTACATCCTGGTGAGCCCGGCCGGCGCGATGGGCCGTTTCTTCTTCCCCGGCCTGCCCGCCTTCGCCCTCCTGCTTTGCCTGGGGTTGAGCCAATTTTCCCCCCGCCGCCTCAGTGGATCCAAAATTGCTCCGAGGGGATTGCCAAATCCCCGCTTAGGGCCTGGATCTGGCGATCCAGGCCGAGCGAAATTAGATCTACCGAGCTTGGTTGTGACGGTCGGGATGGCGGCACTGGCCATCTACGCCCTGGTCGGCATACTTGCCCCGGCCTTTGCCCAACCTCGTCCGCTGACCGAGGCCGAAATCAAGGCGGCGCCCAATTTCACAAGCATCGAGTTCGGCAACGTGGCGCGGCTGCTGGGCTACGACGTGGCGCCCACAGTAGTCGAACCCGGTGGCACGGTAAAAGTCACACTCTACTGGCAGGCGTTGGCCCGGCCCGACCAGAACCATGTCGTCTTTGTCCACCTGTTGAGCGATGTGGGCACAATAATCGCCCAGCGCGACACCTACCCCGGCCTGGGGCGCTATCCCACCACCGCCTGGGAGCCCGGCGTCGCCTTTGCCGACACCTACCGCGTGCACATCCCGGAGACGGCCTACGCGCCCGACGTGGGTTACGTTCAAGTTGGCATCTACCTGCCCGACGGCCCGCGCCTGACCACACCCGACGGACGAGACGCACTGCAGTTGGCAACAGCCGAGATCCAGCCCCGCCCCGGCGAGTTCCCCAATCCGGTGGAGGCCAACTTTGGCGAGCAGGTCGCGCTGGCCGGCTACACCCTCGACCAGCGGGTGGTGCGGCCCGGTGAGACGATACGCCTCACGCTCTACTGGCGGGCGCTGGCCCCGATGGAGACGAATTATTCTGTGTTCGCCCACGTCCTGGGCGTCGAGAACCAGGTCTGGGCCAGCAACGACGGCTGGCCCGTCAAAGGGAATGGGCCAACCGGCCTGTGGGAACCCGGCCGGGTCATCGAGGACGTGCGCGACCTGACGATAGGATTGACGACCCCGCCGGATTTCTACAACATTGAGATTGGCCTGTACGCTCCCAGCGGGGATCGTCTGCCGGTCATCGCGGAGGACGGCCATTGGCTGGACAGCCGCGTGTTGTTGAGCAAAATTCGGGTGGTGAGCGATGAGTAACCAGTGATGCTTACTGTTACCGTTACCTACAC
>CAYQTW010000024.1:0-15288 GCA_964420485.1 uncultured Anaerolineales bacterium | reverse complement strand
TTTTGGTAAAAGGAGGGTAGGTATGATGCCGACTATTCTCCCGCTGACAAAAGTGAGTGAACGGTTAGGGCAAATCATCCGCCAGGCCCAGCAACGGAGAGAGCCAATTTTTATCACCCGCCGCAGTCGCGCTGAAGCGGGGCTGCTCACTCTCGAGGCTTACGAAGCCCTAACAAGACAAACTCCACTTGCCCAAGATCAACCTTTCTGGTACGCTACTGTTTAAGCGTCATTGGGCCGCGTCTGGGACCACCCAGACGAGGACGTGTACACCCTTGCCGATGGAGAGCCTCTATGAGCGGTGCGTATATCAGTGTCCCACCCGCCATCGCCCCGGACGGGCGTCTCACCCCCGCTCAACGGCGGCGCTTTATGATAGAGTTTTGCCGGCGGCGCATCCGGCCGGGCACCGGCAGCAGTTCCGAGTTCCTGCGCAGGAGGACGGCTATGAACCCCTGGCCAGACTTGCGGCCCATCCTCGAGGGCATCCCCTGGGTCATCGCGGGTGGCGTCGCCACCCGGGTCTATATGCCGGAACGGAGCACCAAAGACCTGGACATCCTGGTACACCATCAGGACGGCGACGAGGTTCGGAGGCGGCTGGAGGCAGCGGGATACTCCTACGTCTCTCCCCTGGCCATACCCGGCTTCCTGGTTCGCTCGCCGCAAGGGGTGGAGGTAGACGTGATCCGGGGCGACTATCCCTGGCTGGACGAGGCCCTGGCCCACCCCCGGCAGGACCCGGCGGGCTACCCTGTTCTGGATCTGCCTTATCTGGTACTGATAAAAATGGCAGCCTCCCGCACCCGTGACCTGGGCGACCTGGGCACAATGCTCGGTCTGGCCTCCGAGGCAGATTTGGCACGGGTGCGGGCGGTCGTGGCCCGTTACGCCCCCGCAGACGCCGAGGATCTAGAATCCCTCATCTACCTGGGCCGGGTGGAGATGGGGAAGGTTCCTCTCGCCGCAGATCGTACAACCGCAGTGGATTAAAATCCCCCATATTTGTTTACCGGGGGTTGAGGCAGCGGATGGAAAGCGGATAAACGGATACGCCGCGCTTGAAGGGAACCATCTATCCGCTTATCCGCTGCCTATCCGTTGCACCAAGATCACAAGACGGTAAACACATCAACTCCCCCTTTGAACAAGCCATATTACGAGCAGTCTCCTACCGGCGGGCGAGCAGCCGGTGGATTCTGGCCCGCCAAGACAGGTCGCGGATGGCGCGAGCGGACTGTTGGGCAATGTGGAGATTGCCGGGACGAGGGCTGTAGGTCGTGGCCTGGTATTCGGCCAGCAATTGTTGGGCCGGGGCAGCAGTCGTAGGGAGCAGATAGGTCAAGGCTGCGGCGCGTTCGGCCGGCGTGTCGGCGGGGGCCGGGGGAGCGTCCAGGCGGGCCAGAGCATAGTCGAGTTCCATGTAGGCGCGCTCCAGGGGCGCCAGGGCGACGCGGCGAGCCCAACGACGCAGGGCCGGGGGTGGCTCCACTACCCCTATGCGGCGCAAGCCCGTTTCCAGCAGAATGGGGAGAGGCGGCAGGCCACTCCGTCGGTGCGAACGCCAGGCCAGCAAGACCAGAATCAGGCCCAGGGAAAATAGCAAAATCCACGGGAGCACGGCCCTCCTGAAATCATGAGCCTCCTCGGCAGCAATCTCGACTCCCGGGTCATTCTCGGCATCCCGGATTCTGTCCAGGCGGTTGCCCAGGCCCATCTCGGCGCCTTCACCATACAACGCGGGCGGGGGCAGGGCCGTATTGGGCCGACTCTCGCCCGAGGGGCGATAGACGGGACTCTGGGAGGCGGTAGGCTCAAACTCAATCCAGCCCAGGCCGGGGAAGTAGACCTCGGGCCAGGCGTGGGCGTCACGATGGCACACCAGGTAAATGTCCCCCTCGTCTTCATCCTGTCCCTCCTGACGCTCGCCCTGGGCAAAGCCAACGGCCAGGCGAGCAGGGACGCCCAACGAGCGTAACAAGATGATCTCGGCAGAGGCGTAATAGTTGCAAAAGCCCTCGCGATGCTCAAAGAGAAACCAGTCCAGAGGCTCTTGACCAACCGGTGGGGCAGGGACGGTCTCGACATACTGGATGTGAGTGCGCAGATAAGAGGTGACGGCGGCAGTGATGTCGTAGGGATTATCCAGGCCACCGGCGATCTGGCGGGCCAATTCCAGCGTGCGAGGGGTGACAGAGGAGGGAACACGCAGGTAGCGGTCGGTGACCCACTCAGGGTAGTCGGTACCAGCGGCGCGCAGTTGAGCGATGGTGGCAGTGCTGAGAAAAGATTGAGCCTCGTAAGTTTCGCCGGCGCGCAGGGGTTGGGTGGCGTGAAAGGCGGACGGGTCAGCGGTGCCATCGGGATTGTAGGCCAGTTCCACCTCGGCCGGGCGGCTGACCCATGCTGGCTGTGAGGCCGCGTAGAGAGTTACGATGGAAATGTCAGGGTTAAAGGTAAAAGTAACCCTCAAGCGTTCCTCTGCCGGTGCAAAGGATATCTGGTCGGACGTGGGAGTGACGGATTGTGTGGCAGAGTAGGTGCTGGTCCATTGGCCGTTGGCGTAATAATCGTAGACGCGGGCACGCCAGTAGGGGCGCGGTAACCGCACCCCTACGTGGGGCGGGGCCTTGACGGTCATGATGGTGGTTTCGGGAAGTTCGCTCCCCCGGCCCAGGGAAATGTGCTCCCCATAATACTCGTAATATTGGACCCGACTGGCGGTGCGGCGCAAGGGGGCGAAAGCCTTGCTCAAGCGGTCGCGTGCGGTGAGCCAGGGTTGGGTGACGCGTTGCCAGACCTCCTCGGCCGGGGGCAGGACATCGGCCAGAACGGGTACGGTCCAGGCCACCAGGATAAGGAGGACGACTATCAGCAAAGCGGCGCGGGTCAGGTCAAAACTGATATAGGCCGGCAGAGGAACACGATTCTGTTGCCAACGGGCACGGTGGTGCAGGTAGGACAGGCGGGCCAGGAGCAAGATGCTAAAAAGAAGGTAGCCACCCAGGTACCAGGCGCGGGAGGCCACGGCGGGGTCGTTAGTGTGAATGATGAGCAGCGTGAGGCCGGTGGGAAGAATGACTTGCCAGGGGCGGGCGTGGCGAGTGAGATTATAACCAGCATGCACGCTCAACACCCAGAAGAGGGAGGGCATCAGGAATAAAAAGAGCAAGGGGTCTTGCACAGCCTCTTGCCGGAACAGTTGGCCCAAGGCGACGAGCAGGCGACCGACCAGACTGATCAAACGCTCGCTCCACAAGATGCCCTCGCCCAGCGTGAGACCGAGTTGCCAAAAGACAGCGAACAGGCCATAAACAAAAGCAAAGGCGGCGGACTGGCGAGCGGTAAAGATACTCTGGCCCAGAGCCAGGCCGGCCATGGCCCCCAGGCTGGCCAGGATCGTGATCACGTTCAGGTGATCGGTCCAGTGCGTGGCGAACAGGCGGCTGGTGGCAGTAGATATGGCAGCCATCAGCAAAAAGGCAGCCAGTGGATCCCACCAACGAGCGCGGGGAGTTGATGATCTCATAGATTTCGTCCCCGCTCCCGCCGGGGCGCCAGAGGCGGCGCAGCCATACTCAAGGCCACCCCCAGGTCTGCCCCGTTCGCCACGTGGCACACCGGCACGCCCAGCATTGTGATAGCAGTCATCAAGTTTTTTGTTCCTGGCGGGCCACCAAAAGAGGCTGCCTCCAGTAAGACGACGACCGGCCGCAACCCGCGCCGCAACAGGAGGTCCACAGTCAGGGCCACCTCCTCCCGCACAGAGGGAGTGATCAAGACCACCGTGCTGCCGCGTGGCAAGTGTTGGGCCTGGGCCGTTGCCAAGGCTGAGATGGACAGTTTCCCTTCAGCACGCAACAGCGCCAGTGCCTCCAGTATCTTGGCCAGTTGCCGCCCGCCCCTGTCAGGGGGCAACACATTTGGGCCTTTTCCTCTCTTGAACGATTGGTCACAACTCACCAGCCCCACCGCCCGCCCGCGCTGCAGGAAATATTGCCCCAGCGAGCCGGCGATGCTCACCGCGTACTCTTCTGTGGAAGGGGGCAACATTGGCTCTGTTATGGGATTCCACAATGCATCTATAGCCAGGGTGGGAGGGGTATAGGGCAGTGCAGCTTGTACATCTCGAGCGGCGTCCACCAGAATCCACACCTCGGCCAGGGGGTCCAATTCAAATTCTTTGACCATCAGGCGGTCGCGCCGCGCGGTGCTGGCCCAGTGGATGCGGTTCAGGGAATCGCCGGGGGCATACTCGCGCACGCCGGCCGCGTTCGGCGTCACCTGATGCGTGCGCCGGCGCAGGGCCTCCCCTCCCGGCAACAACCCCGGCGGGCCGGGAAAAGTGCGCACATCTACGGTTATGGGATACACCAGCAAGGAACTATCCGACGGCAAAACGCGACTGACAGGGAACAGACCAAAGAGGTCTCCCGAGGCCAACACGGTTGGGCCCAGGGAGAATACGCCGCGTTGCGCCAGACGGGTGCGCACCAGGTAGGATCGTTGTTGCCGCCCCCGGAGATTGACGAATACGTGCGATCCCTGTGAGCCGGGGAGGGGAGATTGATCGCGCACTTCCAGCCACAGGTGTGGCAGGCGACCGTCGTTCCGAATGTCGAACCGCTCTTGAAAGACCTGGCCCACCTGGGAACGCAGGGCGCGCGCCTCGCGTCGTATCTGTATCCCGCGCAACGCCAGTGCAGCCCAGAGCCAACTTGCCACCAACAGAAATCCCCAAAAGTAACTCAGGCGGGAGTAAATGGGCAAGCCGGTCACTACCAGGGCCAGTAAACTGAGACCGAGTAACCCCAGCACTATACGCAGCGAGGCAGTCATCGCCGGCCTGAAGAGCCGGCGCTGGGATCTTTTATCTCTCACCGGTCAGGTCTCCGCCGGGCACCGGCACCTTTTCCACGATTTCCTGCACGATGCGCTCGGCGCTCACGTCTCGCAGGCGCGCCGCCGGGCCTGGGATCACGCGATGGGCCAGGGCCGGCAACGCCAAAGCCTTGATGTCATCCGGTAGCACAAAGTCCCGCGCCTGAATGGCCGCCCGCGCCTGCCCGGCCCGGTACAAGGTCAGGCTACCGCGCGGGCTGGCGCCCAGGTACGTCTCGGCGTGTTCCCGAGTCTGGCGCACCAGTTCCACGAGATAATCCTCGATGGCCTGCGCCACGTACACTGCCTTCACTGCCTCCTGCGCCTGGGATAGTTCCTCCGCCGAGGCCACCTGCTCCAAGTCTTCCAAGGGGTGGCGAAATTGCTGTCGTTCCAAGATGCGGATCTCGTCCTTCTTGGCCGGATAGCCCAGGCGAACGCGCAAGAAGAAGCGGTCCAGTTGGGCTTCGGGGAGCGGGAAAGTACCCTCGTACTCGATCGGGTTCTGGGTGGCGAGGACCATAAACGGTCGCGGCAAGGGGCGGGTCACACCGTCCACGGTGATTTGGCGCTCTTCCATGGCCTCCAACAAAGCGGCCTGCGTCTTGGGCGTGGCGCGGTTGATCTCGTCGGCGAGGACGATCTGGGCCACCACCGGCCCTGGCCGGAACTCGAACTGGCGGCTGGCCTGGTTAAAGATAGAGACGCCGGTCACGTCGCTGGGCAGCATGTCGGGGGTGAACTGGATACGGCTGAAGGAACATCCCAACGAACGGGCCATGCTGCGAGCCAACATTGTCTTGCCCACTCCGGGCACGTCCTCTATCAGCAGATGTCCCTGACAGAGCAGGGCGACTACGGCCAACTCGACGGTAGGGCGCTTGCCGACGATTACTCGCTCGATGTTTGCAATTACGCACTCGGCAAAGGTTTTGACTTGAGACATAAGGGTCTCCAGGGGATAGGATGGAGTTACAAAAGCGGGCGACGGCACGTTTGCACCGCCGCCCGCTGGCTGACGTGGTTTGTTCCTGATGTTTATAACTATTGCACACCGCGCAGGCGCGGGTCCAGCGCGTCGCGCAACCCGTCTCCCAGGAAATTGAAGGCAAACATCGTGATGGACAGCGCCGCTGCAGGAATGATGGCCTGGTGCGGATAGGTGCGGATGGCCTGCGCCCCGTCGGAGATCATTGAACCCCAACTCGGCGTCGGCGCGTTCACGCCCAGGCCGATGAAACTCAAGAACGCCTCGGTCGAGATGTAGCCGGGTATGGCCAGCGTCACTGTGATCACCAGGGGGCCGAGAACGTTGGGCAGGAGATGGCGAAAGATGATGCGCCCATTGCCAGCCCCCATCGCTCGTGCCGCCAGCGTGAACTCTTGCTCCCGCAACGAGAGTACCTGGCCCCGCGCCAGGCGGGCCGTTCCCATCCAGGCCGTGATGCCGATGCCAACGAAGATGAACAGCATGCCACCGAAACGCCGGTCAATTGTGTTCATCAAGTAGGCAAAAGACCCCGGATTGCTCTCGGCGAAAGTGGAGCGGAAAAAGGCCATCATCAGAATGATCAATAGCATAGTGGGGAAAGCGTACATAATGTCCACGACGCGCATCATGAAGTTATCCACCTTCCCTCCGAAGAAGCCCGAGATCAAGCCATACACCGTGCCCACCAGCAAGGCAATGATCGGGCCCACAAAAGCCACGGACAAAGATATCTGAGCGCCGTAAATGATGCGACTCAACAAATCACGGCCCACGTAGTCGGCCCCGATCGGGAACTGGCTACTGATCTTGGCGTAGGGCCTGGTCGTAGGAAACAAGGATATCAGCCACGCGGGCATAGCGTCCGTCTGATTCCGATCCTGTGCGGAATAAGAATAGGGCGCAATCTGCGCGGCAAAGATCGCCGTCAGAGCGAGCAAGACAACCATCGTGCCCCCAACGATGGCTGCTTTGTTGCGGCCCAACCGGTAAAGGGCGTCGCCCCACAGAGTGGCTGTCTTGCGCCGCTCAGGTACTGCTATCTCCGAAACCGTCATTTGTCACCTCCTACCATTAATCAAGAGAATCCTTGCCAAGGTTTGTGAGCAGATTTCAGACCAGAAGCATCTTCCTGCCAGAAATCGCTCCATTGACCACGCTATTCGCAACCCTCGCATGGGTTTACTATTGCTCGTACCGGATCCGCGGATCCAGCCACGCGTATGTAATATCCACCACCACGTTGGCGATCACCAGAAAGATCGCATACAACAAAATCGTTCCCATAATGACCGGATAGTCACGGTTGGTGATGCTTGTGATAAAGTACCTCCCCAACCCTGGGATGCCGAAAACAGTCTCCACCACAAACAACCCGGTTAACACGGCTGCGAACATAGGGCCCAATATGGTCACGACCGGAATGAGCGCGTTCCTCAAAGCGTGCCGCGTAGTGACCACCCGCTCCGACAATCCCTTAGCACGAGCCGTGCGGATATAGTCCTCGTGAATGACCTGCAGCAGGCTGGCCCTGGTCAGACGAGCGATGATAGCCGAGTAGCCCGTACCCACCGCGAAGGCCGGCATGAGAGCGTATTTCCAAAATTCCCACGAAAAGAGATCGCGGGGAATGAAGAACAGGAGATACGGTGGCTTGGCTCCCCATCCGGTAGGCGGCAGCCACTTTAGCGCCACACCAAAGATCCACACCAGCACGGGACCCATCGCCACCACCGGCACCGAGACTCCAAAGATAGCAACACCCATCCCCAGGTAATCCCATATGGTGTTCTGCTTCAACGCAGCCAGGATGCCCATCGGCAAGCCAATCAAGAGGGCAATGATCATAGAGAGGATGCCCAACTGAATTGAGATAGGCAATTGCTCTCTAATGATATCGTTCACCGTGCGGCTGCGGGAACTGTAGGAGGGGCCAAAGTTCATCCAGCGCAAATAGCGATCCTCTCCCAGTTTGATGTTGATCAGGGCCTCGTCTAACATAGAGGTAGGCTGCCCTGTAGTGATGCGCGGCACCAGGACATCCTGGAGATAAAGAGAGTACTGCTTCCAGTATGGTTCGTCCAGGTGATACCGCGCTTCCAAATTCTTGATGATTTCTTCCGGCAGTTTCTTCTCTTGATCAAAGGGGCCGCCAGGCACGGCATGCTCCATGGCAAAGGTGATCAATGAGACGATAAAGAGCACCAGCACCATCCACAAGAAACGTCTTACGACATAACGACCCATTGGGCAACCCTCCTTTTGAACGCATTACTCCGCGAAATTCGCAAGACCCAACCATCCTCAGAACCTCCGAGGTTTCCTGATGTTCTCGTTATGTCTCATACGGCTTCTATTTCTTGGTCTTGCCATGACATATATCGGGAACCTGGGATTGAAACCTCGGAGGTCTGAACGCCTACTTCTTGAGGGGCAGGATTCTCATCGAGAAATGAGAAAGCCCTGCCCCTCAGGTGCGACGTCGTTATACTACTCTATCTCCAGATCCAGGCTCCACTTCTCGTAGGCTTCGTGGCCATGCTGCGAGAAGGTGCGGTTGACCCACGGCTTGGTCACCGACACGCGGGTGTACCAGTAGAGCGGGATGATGGCCGCATCCTCGTAGCACAGGATCGTCTCCGCCTCGGCGTACATATCCTGCCGCTTGGCCAGATCGGGCTCCAAAGCAGCCTCCGCGCAAAGGGCACTGAATTCCTCGTTACGCCACTGGGTGGCGGCTTCCTCGTGACCACCGATGGCGAAGACCTCCTTCGTCCAGTTGTTGGCGTCGGGATAGTCCAGGCACCAACCCAGCCGCCAGACTTGCGGGGAGTCTTCTTGCAACGTCTTCAGGTAGACCTTCCACTCCTGGTTGGTGACGGTCACCTGGATGCCCAGCGTCTCCTTCCACATCTCGGAGATGGCCTCGGCGATGCGCTTGTGGCCCTCGGAGGTGTTGTGCATCAGGACGATTTCGGGAATCTCGCTGACATCCGAGTAGCCCATCTCATCCATATAGGCCTGCAATTCCGCCTTGGCCGCATCAACGTCAGACTTGATGCCTGCGTCGGGATGGCTCTCCATCGTCGGGCAGGCCGCCATGCCGGGCCGGCAGAACCACTGTGCGGGTACCTGTCCGCCCTTGGTCACGTTCTCGACCAGACTGACACGGTCAACGGCGTACGAGAGGGCACGGCGCATGTGGACATTGTCCACCGGCGGCTTGGAGGTATTGAAGCCGTAGTAGTAGGTGCAGCCGTACGGCGCGATGACGAGTTCCTCCGACAGCACCGGGTCAGCCTTGACACGATCCAGGTCAGCGATCGGCACACCGGTCGCGTCCAGGTTGCCAGCCTCGTACTCAGCGAAGGCTGGGGACGCATCCAACATAACGAACTGGATCTCGTCAACCTGCGGCACGGGGACGCTATCTATACCGGGCCAGAAGGGATTCTTGATGAGAGTGAGCGTGGAGTCATGTATCCACTCCTTCAGTGCGTAGGGGCCGTAACTCTGGTTGAAACCAGGTTCGCTCCAGCGGTCGCCCTTCTCCTCGATCAGCCATTGGGGCTGAGCGTGGCCCACCCACATGCCAGCGATGTTTAGGTTGTAGATGGCCGGGGTGGTGAAGCCCACTTCCAGCGTGTAGTCGTCCAGCGCCGTAGCCGCCACGCCGTCAATTACTGCCTGCTTCTCCTCGTCGCTCATGTCAGCAAAGCCCTCGGCTTCTAGCAGGTCGTTGCAACCCACGAGGGCGAAGCCAAGCACGTAAGCATAGTCAGAAGCGGTTTCGGGATTGCAGGTCCGCTTCATGCCGTACTCAAAGTCGTGAGCGGTCACGTAGCGCACGTTGCCCTCATCGTCCTTTACCTCTTCAACTTCCGTGCCGTTCCAGCGTACCCAGGGGATGCCCTCTCGCAGATGGAAGACGTAGGTCAGGCCATCGTCGGAGGCTTCCCAGCTTTCGGCCATGCCAGGCTCCAGTTCCAACGTCACCTCGTTTAGCCGGGTCAGACCGACGGTGATCTCATCCACCACCTGCACCGAACTGGTGTCGGTGGAGAGAGCGGGGTCGAGGGTCGGAACGTCGCCGGGGCCAAAGTTCAGGTGCAGGACGTTCGGGCGCATTTCCTTTTCCGGCGGGGGTGGCGTGGCGGTGACGATTATCGTCTCCGTCTCCACCACAGTCTCACCTGCTGTCTCTACGAGTTTGGTAACCTCTACCGGTACTTCTATCACCTCCGCCGTCGGGGTAGCACAAGCCGTGAGCAATGTGCTCCCGATCATCAGCGCGGCGACCAAAACATACCACTTTTTGTTAAGCATTTTCTTTTTCCTCCCTAGTTTTTAAAGGTTTCTCACATACGACGCAGTTTTTGGGCAGGCTTTCTCTGCCCCGGCGTGATATTTTCTCCCTGGTCATCACCTCCCTTTTGGTAGATTGATAGACTGGTAAATTGGTCTTGGACCTCGCGGGCTACCAGTTTCCCAACCTATTCCTAACCTGGACAAGCCAAAACCAAACAGATTGTTGACAAGACTTGCAGGATTTACAGAATGGAGAAATCTTGTCAATCCTGTCGAAAATTCTTGCTCAACGTACAGGTACTACGCCGGCTGCACCTTGTGACAGGCGCAAAAGTGGCCTGACTCGATTTCAACGAACTCGGGCTCTGCCTTGGAGCATACGTCCATCGCCACCGGGCAGCGGGTGCTAAAGTTGCATCCCGACGGTGGGTTAGCCGGACTGGGCACGTCTCCCTCCAGGATGATTCGGTGCCGTTTCTCTTCGATCACTGGGTCAGGGATGGGCACAGCCGACAGGAGGGCCTGGGTGTAGGGATGGAGCGGATTGACATATAACGTATCACGATCCGTTAATTCCACGATTTTGCCCAGATACATCACCGCCACGCGATCGCTGATGTGGCGCACCATGCTCAAGTCATGGGCAATGAACAAGTAGGTCAAGCCCAGTCTTTCCTGCAATTCCTCCAGCAGATTCACGACCTGGGCCTGGATGGATACATCCAGCGCGGAGATAGGCTCATCGCAGACGATGAATTCGGGATCGAGAGCCAGGGCCCGGGCAATACCAATGCGCTGCCGCTGTCCGCCGGAGAACTCGTGTGGGTACCGGTTGATAAAATACGGGTCCATGCCCACGAGTGCCAATAATTCTTCGACCCGCTCCCTCATCTCTTTGCCCTGCGCCACGTGATGGATCTCGAGCGGTTCGCCGACGATAGCCCCTACAGTCAAGCGAGGATTCAGCGAGGCATAAGGGTCCTGAAAAATGATCTGCACCTTGCGCCGCATGTGCCGCAATTCACTCCCGTGCATCTGTGCCAGGTTCTGGTCATCATAGTAGACGCTGCCCGCTGTGGGGCGGTAAAGTTGGATGATTGTCCGCCCGGCAGTGGTCTTGCCGCATCCACTTTCCCCTACCAAACCCAATGTCTCGCCCCTGTGAATGTCAAAACTGATGTCATCTACCGCTTTGACGTCGCCGATGTGTTTTGAAAAGACAACACCGCGTGTAATAGGAAAATACTTTTTGAGGTGCTCTACCCGAACCAGGACATTATTTTCAGTCATAAGGTCTCATTCCTTCCGTTTTGTCTTTTTCCCAACAAGCCACTTTGTGTCCCACGCTCACCGGCTCCAGCGTGGGCACCTCGCGCTTACACTGTTCCGTGGCATAGTCACACCGAGATGCAAAGGGGCACCCAGCCGGCAGGAAAACCAAATCGGGGGGTTGTCCTCGCACAGAGACCAGCTTGGTGCCTGGGGCCGCGTCCAGTCGGGGAAGTGAACCTAGTAGCCCGAGGGTGTAGGGGTGACGCGGATGGCCGTACAATTCTTTCACCGCGGCATCTTCCACAATGTAGCCGGCATACATGACGATCACCCGTTCCGCCAGGCGAGCGATAACGCCCAGGTCGTGGGTGATCCACACCACCGCCATCCCCAGTTTCTCCTGCAGCCGCTTTACCAGGTCCACGATCTGGGCCTGGATAGTCACGTCGAGAGCGGTCGTGGGCTCGTCCGCGATGAGAAGCGCGGGGTTGCAGGAAAGCGCCATGGCGATCATGACTCGTTGCCGCATGCCGCCGGAGAATTGGTGGGGGTAATCGTCCAAACGATCTGCCGCCTGGGGGATACCAACCATAGACAGCAACTCGGCCGCTCGTTCACGGGCTTCTTTGTTGCCCATGCCCTGGTGCAGTTTCAAGGTCTCTGTGATCTGGAAACCTATCGTCAGCACCGGATTGAGCGAAGTCATAGGCTCCTGAAAGACCATCGCCATCTCCGCCCCACGAATAAAGCGCATTTCTTCCTCAGACAGTTCCTGCAAATTCCGCCCGCGGAAACGCACTGTACCGCCTACGATCTTGCCCGGTGGGTCGGGGATCAAGCGCATAACGGAGAGGACGCTTACGCTCTTGCCGCAACCGCTCTCACCAACGATGCCCAGACATTCCCCTTCTTGCAGATTATAGGAAATGCCGTTCACTGCATGTACGACGCCGTCTTGAGTGAAAAACTGCGTTTTAAGATCTGCTACCTCAAGCAAGTTGGCCACGTATACGCCCTCCTTATAATAAACTCGTGATAAACTCCTTAAACATTAAAATTATAGCCGATTAACCACAAAAGTCAAATAGCCCAGCCAAGCCGCAGGGAAGACATCTGCTGTTCGACTATGTAGACCAATGACGGAGAACCACAGCACTGCCAGGCGCCAAATATCACCGTGGGCCGATAAAAGCCACCGCCAAGCACATACCGCCGCCCGCCGCTGCTAACTGTTCGACGTTGTATTTTTTGTTTGATTTCCCTCCACACACGGGCTGACGGCTGGCTCCGCCTCACGCTGTCGTACAAAGCCCAGCGCAGGAGCCGGCCCAATTCATCTGTGGAATGTCCCTCAAACACGTCTTTAGGTAAAGTCATACGCCATCTCAGGTACCAACCCGCGCTCCCGCTCCAGGATAGATTTCCTCAGCCTCTCACGAGCATAGTGGAGACGCGACTTGACTGTCCCCTCCGGGATGTCCATCACATAAGCGATCTCTTTCAGGCTCAACTCTTCCAGATAGTACAAAACGATGACCACGTGATGACGGGGAGGTAAGGCATCAATCGCCTGCCGCAGGAAACACCGCTGTTCTCGTTCTTCTGCCTCCGCCTCGGGGCGCCACAGGGCAGGTAATATCCAGCGATCAAGTGTATCCTGAAAGGAACGTAACCACCGCTTGACCCGACTCGTCCAACTGTAGGCCAGGTTGACAGTGACACGATACAGCCACGGCCCCAATGTCCGGGTTTCGTCAATACGGTCGGCATAAGTATAGATACGAAGGAAAACTTCTTGGAGTATATCCTCGGATGCCCTCTCGTCGTGGGTGATCGCCAGCGCAGTCCGGTAGACTTGTGTCTTGTATCTCTTGTACAGTTCACCCAGGGCCTCGAGGTCGCCATCTCGAATACGAACGACGAACCAGCCATCTGTGCACTGTATGGTCATTTATTCTCCTGACGTACTAACCCACTTTATATACTCTAATGGATCCCAAAAGGTTCAAATCTGATTTCAGATTTGGTGATGTTAGATTTGGAGATTGGCTGCCACACCACGATGCACCGGCCTCAAATCTCCAAATCTTGATCCGTCAATCTTACATCAGTTGCGCCAGGAACTCCCGATCCTGCGGGGTCAGATCGGCCCGCGCCAACAAGTCGGGCCGGCGCTCAAAAGTGCGCCGCAGTGCCTGCTCGCGCCGCCAGCGGGCGATGGCGGCGTGGTTCCCGGAACGGAGCACCTCGGGCACTTCCCAGCCCCGGAAGACAAGCGGGCGGGTGTAGTGTGGCCCTTCCAGCAACCCACAGGCGTGGGAATCCTCAAAAGTAGCACCCGGGTCTCCCAACACACCTGGGAGAAGTCGCGTCACGGCGTCAACGATGATCATCGCCGCCAGTTCACCACCGGTGAGCACAAAGTCGCCGATGGAGATTTCATCGGTCGCCAGGTACTGACGTACTCGCTCGTCCACTCCCTCGTACCGCCCGCAGATAAGGAGTATGCGCCGGTGACGAGACAGTTCGGCAGCAATGGCCTGAGTAAAGAGTCGCCCCTGAGGAGTCAGGAGAATGACCGGCACGCCTGTCTCCTCACCCAAGATCGCTTCAACGGCGGCAAAGATGGGCTCCGGTTTCATCACCATGCCGCCGCCACCGCCGTAGGGAGCATCGTCGGTGACGTGGTGTTTACCGGTGGTATAGTCGCGGATGTCGTGGAGCGTGACAGAGAGACGGCCGCTCTCCTGGGCCCGTTTGAGGATGCTTTCCTCCAAAGGGCCATGGAACATTGTGGGAAAGAGGGTCAGGATGTCGAAATGCATCAGAACAGCGGATTGCAGGACAATAACGGAGGATTGCAGGACAATAACGGATTGAGCCGCAGCGGAACAGGACAACGAGCATCCCCCGCCGAGGCGACGGGCTGATTCTCAACAGATTGACTGTGGCGCGCAATTTCTTCTTGCAATTGAAGCCAGGATAACGGTCCTGCTGAAGCGCCGGTCTGCAAGGAAAACACCCTGTCAGCCCCCATCGCTATGGCGACAGGATCGGCGGATTGATTCACCCGGCCTTTCAGTCTCATATTGGAAATATTCTAGCACAGATAGAATAAGAAGGCAAATTAGGCCACAGCCATCGTTTCGGCCATCTGAGAACACGGATTTCGGCATGGTTCAGCGTTTACCTCTCCACATGGAAACGCCATGCGTTTCGGCATCCGTCCAGGGGGCACGCGCACTCGAAATGCACCACCATCCGTTGACGTCCTGGAATCCGCGTTCTTACTCCGGCAGCGCAGCCCGCAGCAGGCGCAGCCAGTTGCCCCCCAGGACAGCGGCAATATCCTCCTCGCCATATCCCAGTTCGGCCAGCGCCGGGCCGACGCGGCCCAGGTCGGCGACGGTGTCTATCTCGGCTGGGGTGCTCTCGGCCCCAAAGCCACCGTCAAAGTCGGAGCCCAAGCCCACGTGGGCCGCGTCCCCCACCACCTGGCAGACGTGGTCTACGGCAGCGGCCACATCGGCGACGGTGACAGTGTCCTTGGGATCTCCCTTGGTCCAACCTGGCCGCAGGAAACGGTTGAAAGGCACTATGCCGATGATGCCATCCCGCTCGGCCAGACGGCGGATCATCTCGTCGGAGAGTTGGCGCGGGCCGGGCACGCGGGCGCGCGGGTTGGCGTGGCTGGCGACTATCCGGCCCTCGAAGCGGTCTATGGCCTCGAAGAATGCTTCCTCGGCCAGGTGGCTGACGTCCAGGGTTAGGCCCAGGTCAACCATCACATTGAGAAGTTCGCGCCCAATCTCGGTGAGCGGACCGGGAGCCGCGTCGCC
>CAYQTW010000023.1:0-15481 GCA_964420485.1 uncultured Anaerolineales bacterium | reverse complement strand
TGCTGGCCCTGGGCGCGGGCCGCCTGCTCCTCGCCCGGCCCCACCTCGACGAGACCACACTCGCGGCCCTGATTGGCCGACAAATTTAACATTCGGACGCAGATTGACGCGGATTCACGCTGATCTGCCCTGGAAATTAACAAAATCTGCGTTTTCTGCGTTCATCTGCGTCCTATTTTCTGTATCCGGAGTCAAGTGTTAAATTTGTCAGTCAACCAGCAAAATGGCTCAGTTGATGCATACTATGATTGGGCGTCGTGGATGCGGTCACCGGTGGCGTGGTCTCCGTCGGCCGCGTAGACGACGACGCACCCCACCTGGGGCTGGTAGACGGCCAGCCAAGGGACGAGCGGGGCATACGTCAGCGCCAGCCCGGTGTAGAGCCAGAGTGATAGTTTGCCGCCGATGATAACGCCTTTGTCGGTGGGAACCGGCGGCACAGCCAGACCGCCAGCGTCGTCATAGTCCATGTAGCCCGTGGGGATGGCAAACTCGAGCCGGGTGTGATTGCCCTGGGGAGTGATCCTGGCCTGGAGGGGAGCGCCGGGTGCGGGCGGGCCCAGGCGCAGCGACGGCGGTGTCACCCAGCCCAGGCGCACGTCGAATTGGTAAAAGAGCGCGGGGTGGGTGAACAGTGCCACCGTCGCATAGAGCCAGTTCGGGGCCCGGCCATAGAGGCCCAACGGTGTGGCTTCGGGCAGGTAGTCGAGCAAGCCAGGCAAGTGGCGCGGCTGCCAGGTGGCCTTTTCGCCGGTGAACGGGACGCCGAGGGTGCGGGCCAGGCGGTCCAGGTCAACCGTGTTTTCGACCGGGGCGGAGATGAGGTGGGAATGGCGCAGTTCGTCGGGGGCGTAGGCAAAGAGTGTCGAGATGCGCTCCACCAACGCATCAAAGACTGGGCCGGCTGTCATAGTGCCCCGTTCTGGCTTGACGAGAGTGCCGCACAAGACGTTGCCGGTGTCGGTGAGCCGGCTTTCGCCGTTCAGACGCGAGGTCAGATCGGCCAGGAGAGATAGCCCGTGTCTCTCAACCAAAGCCAGCCAGGCGGTGTGGAAAGTGGTATCGCGGGTGAGCAGAATGGCATGGGTGCAATGGTCGAGGATACGCTCCTGCTCCGGCGTGATCAGGCCGCCTACGTCCACCAGGAGGGGTAGGTGGCGACTGTCCAGGCTGCGGCAGACGTGATCCACAAAGTCCGGGGTAAAGTCGCCCTTGACGCGGAGCGTGCGTACCAGTTTTTGGGCCGCTTCGTTGGCCCAGTCTCCTTCGCCGTCTGGGGCAGCACGTAGGACGTAGTGATTCACGCCCCGCTCTCGTAAAGCCTGGGTTAGACTATAGGTTAGGATTGACTTGCCACTATGGGGCGGGCCGCCTACAATAATGGCCGGAAATAGTTCCATTGTTCGTCTCCTTTTTTCGATCCGATGAGGAGGATACTCGATGATAGAGAAAATTTCAGAGAGCACGTTGGTAGCCACGCTGGGCGGTCAACCACAGGTGGTGACTTTTACGTTGGACGTTTTGCTGGCGCAAGGCGAGATGGTGCGCGAGGTGGTGGTGCTTCACCTTGCGGCGACGAATCCTCGCTATGGCCGCTCTCTGGCCCGAGTGGCGGCCTGGTTTCCCAATGATCGTTACGAGGGACGCCCCATCCGTTTCCGCCCGGTGCTCGTCCGTCGCGGACCGGAGAGGTTGGCCGACATCCGCAACGAGGTCGAGGCCGAGGCGGCATGGAATGCCATTTACGAACTGATTGCCGGGCTCAAGCGTCAGGGACGGCGATTGCACCTGTGCATCGCCGGTGGGCGCCGGCTGTTGGGTTTGCTGGCCATGTCGGCGGCGCTGCTGCATTTTGGCCACCGTGACCGGTTATGGCATCTCTACACGCCGGGCGAGTTGCTGGAGCGGGCACGGGATGGCGCGATTATGCATGCCCGGCCGGAGGATGGGGTCAGGTTGATCCCAATACCGCTGGTGCCGTGGGGCGCCTATTTCCCCGCGCTGCGGGCTCTGGCGCAGACGACGCCGGAGCAGGCCATCGCCGTGCAGACCCGCTGGTTGAACCAGGCGGAGCGGGTATGCTGCCGGGCGGTGGTGGAGCGGTTGACGCCGCGCCGGTTGGACGTACTGCGTGCCTTCGCCGCCGGTCAGAGACCCCAGGAGGTAGCCGAGAGTCTGTGCATCACATTAAAGACAGTGGACAGCCACAAGACGGTCGTCCTGGACGAATGCCGCAACGCCTGGGGCGTGCCGGAGGACACTCAGCTGGACTATCATTTCTTACGCGAAAAGTTCTGGCTGTTCTTTGCCGAGACGATCTGATGATAGCATGAAACGGGCGGTGAAACATCAGAGGTTCTTCTGAAATAAATCGGAATTTGCTCTGATGGGGAAAATGGGGTAATATGGTACACTATGAAAAGACACCAGGAAGGAGGTGGATAGATGCGAGAATTGAGGTTGAGGTTGATGTTTGTGGAAAGAGCGGAGGTGGATCGGTGAATGGATGGCAAAGTTGGCTTGTCTCTTTCAATACAGACCGTATCAAGCAATACTTGTTTGCCACAAACCGCTTGAAGGAGATTCGGGGGGGAAGTGCCCTGTTGCTCGAGTTAGACGAGCAACGTGAAGGCTTGATCAAGCAAGTTGTTCCCGACGCAAAGGTTATCTACTCTGGCGGAGGTGGGGCAGCGGCCCTTGTACGTGCCGAAGAGCAGGCCAAGCAACTGATCGCGCACATCACCCACCAATTTCGTGCCGTGACAATCACGGCATCTATCACGGGTATCTCACTTGCGCCAGAACCGGCAAACGGGTACAAGTTTGGTGAGAGGATGGACCAAGCCGGCAAACGATTGCGTCAGGCTAAAGCAGCAAAAGCTGAACTGACCACTTTGCCTGTAGAGCCTTATTTACGTTTGTGTCAATCCTGTGGACAGCATCCCGTTGTAACCCCACCCACTGGTCAAAGTGAGGAGTGGCTTTGTGCCTCGTGTACGAAAAAGCGCGAGAAGGGTGATCGCAGCGAACTTTACGACAAGTTCCGCAAGTATGTGGAGGAAAGCACAGGAAAAGACCATCCTTGGACTAAGGAAACGCTGCCTAGAGACCTGGACGGAATCAGCGAGGTTTCCTATCCACCTAACTACATCGGTTTCATTGCGTTGGATGGCAATCACATAGGCGATTTGTCGAGCAAACCCGCCACGGTACAAGAGTACCGCCTGTTTTCAGAGGGACTCCGGGACCTCACAAAACATCAGACATTTTCGGCTCTAGAACGTTTTGGTCGGCCGCGCGGTGGGATCACTCCGTTCGAAATCGTGCTGATCGGCGGTGACGATGTATTGCTCATCACGGCAGCTGATGTTGCAGTCGAAATCGCACTGGCTATCATTGACGGATTCGAGAAGGACGCGCAAGGCAAAGTACTGAAGAAAGCAGGGCTGACGATGGCCGGAGGCGTAGTTCTGGCCCACGCCGATTTCCCAATCCCGGCGATGCACTCGCTGGCCGAGGCTCTGCAAAGGTCGGCCAAGAAACTCTGCGCCACTCAGGGCTATAAAACCGGGGCGATAGATTTCTTGGTTGTCTCTGGAAGCGACACCGATCTTGAAGAAATGCGCCGTGCAATTCCTCATCGGCGGCCCTACACGTTGAGGGATATGCGAACATTGCTAGATTACATTCGCCGCTTCAAATCTAACAACTTTCCAATGAGCCAGTTGCAGAACATGTATCAGGCTTTGTTCGAGGGTGAAGTGAACGCCCAAATGGCGAGCATCGCTACTTTAGGATACCTGGGCCAACGTGAAGGCAAGAGAAAACTATACGACCTGCTGAGAAGTTTCTTCAAAGAATTTGGGGTCAAGTTCGATGGACAGCTTCCGCCCTGGGACGCCGAAATAGGGGAAAGAGACGGACACAGAGTCTCTGCACTCACAGACCTGGCGGAACTGTATCCCTTTATCCAAGGTGAAAGGGGGGCGTAATGCCAAAGATACAAATTGAGATTCAGCCGATTACCATTCAAGTAGATGGCCCTTTGGCATTAGGCACGGGTTTCCGGCGCGGTCTCATCCACCGCACAGTGGAGCGTGACGCAGATGGCTTTGCTTACATCCCTGCTTCGTCACTCAAGGGCCGTGTTCGCCAGACCTGCGAGCAGTTGGCCAAGCAAACTGGGCTGCATGTGTGTAACGCTCCGTGTCCTGGCGGGATGTGTTCGGCACACCAGCAAGCCTGCCTGGTATGCCGTGTGTTCGGTACGCCTGGGCAAGGCGGTGGCTTGCATTGGCGTGATGCCCGACTGACTCGGGAATATCAGAATGCGTTTGATACTGGCCCCAGTGTTGAACCGATCAGCGAGCAATGCCAAGATGTGCTTGTGAGCAGACGCAACGCCCAGTTCTACACCAGGACGCAGGTTCAACTTAGTCGCGTCCTGGGAACGGCTGCACCGGACCGTTTGTTCACAAGCGAATTCACTATTGAGGATTTGCGCTTCGAGTCCGGTATCACGGGATGGCTGGACGTGACGCCCATTGCCGACGATGATTCAACGGGTGGCTACGAGTTACTGTTGCTCCTGGCTGGTCTCAAACTGGTCAACACGCTGGGGGGTGGCGCCAGCCGGGGAGCGGGTTGGAGCAAGATTGACTTGCCGGATAAAGTAAAAGTAAATGGCAAGCCGGTATCCTGGCAGGATGTGTTAGAGAACCTCGATTTGCTGGAATCGTTCAAGGAGGAGGTAGGCGATGGCAATTGAGATGACGTTGATTCTGCGTCCGCTTTCCCCCCTGGCCCTGCACCAAAAGCGTGCCGGAGTGCAGTACGTCGAGACGCTGGATTATATTCCCGGCACGGCCCTGCGCGGTGCACTGGCAGAGGCGTACCTGGTCGAGCACGATCGGCCAGACGACACCTTTCAAGCTCTGTTTCTCTCGGGACAGGTACAGTATGGTGACTTGTGGCCGACCATTCGGGACAAGTCCACGGTTATAATTCCTGCTACCGCCCAGGCCTGTAAACGGTTTGGGTTGAAGCATAAAAGCAGTTTCCGTGACAGCCTGCTTGATGCCTTCAGCGGCCCACGCGATGAGCGTTGCCTCTGTCCAGTTGAATGTGATGGGAAACAGGAGCAGTGCGGCGAACCACTAGATCGCGTGCAAGCACGTTACCTGTGCGACGTAGCAGATATTACACCTGTCGCTGCTCAAACACGCCTACGGGTGAGCACGGCCATTGAACGCAGCACCGGGACGGTAGCGCGCGAGATGCTGTTCACTCAACATACACTGACCGGTAAACTAAAGGGTGACCAGAATTGTAAAGGCGGCAAAGATCTAGTTTTTCAAGGTGTGCTACGACTGACCGAACCGGCACTGCAAGCCAAGCTTGAACGCCTGGTGGGAAAAGGCACCTTGTTCCTGGGTTCCGGCCGCAGTCGGGGATTGGGAGAGGTCAAGGTAGAGGAATGGCAAGAGGCCGCGCCGGACGACTCGCTGCAGGAGCGGTGGAAGAAATTCAACGACGCGGCCCGACGCGCCGGTGGCGACTCTGGGGCGTGCTACTTTTCATTGACGTTGTTGAGCCACCTGGCGCTACGGGACGAGCTATTGCGCCCGGTGCTGGACGGAATTGGCCCACGGCATTTTGGATTGCCCAATAGTGTCGAGTGGGCGTGCTACAATGAGTCCGATCAGCAGGTCCGTTTCCTGAGTGCTATAACCGTGGCCGGGTGGAACGCCGCGCAAGGATTGCCCAAGCCCGACACGGTGGCGCTGGAGCGTGGGTCAGTGTTGCTATTCCGGTGTGACGCGGCGCAAAAGCAAGATGTGTTGGCGCGGCTGGCAGAGATTGAAACCGAGAGCGTCGGCGAGCGGCGCAGTGAGGGCTTTGGGCGGGTGGCCGCTTGTTATCCGATTCACTACGAGTGTTGGGAGGTGAAGCAATGACTCAAACGTCAGAGGGCCGAGCGCGGAAAATCGCGCGACGCGTGGCACTGGAACAGGCCATTGCGCGCAGAAGCGACAAGTACGCGTATAGCGCCAAAGATTACGCCGAGAAGCTCACTCAGACCAAGTTAAAGAATACACAGGTGCGTGGCCTGGAAACTCTAGCCTATGCAACAGATAGAGTGTCTGCCGTCATTGATTGGTTAAAGGTGCGCGTGGGGCGCGATGATAAGCGCAACCGCTGGGCTCAAGATGGCACTGGGCACGACTTGCTGGCGACGCTGGAAGGCTTGCAGCGTGACGCAAGGGACATCGCCGTCGCCATTCGGAAGGACTATTCTATGCCAAAGGAGGACAGTGACCTGGAGCGACAGGTACACTTGAGGCTCATTCGCGAGTATCTCAAGCATCTGGCTGCGCATTTTGAGTATCAAAAGTCGGAGGTGGGTGGTGAGTGATCTGGCATATACGCTGACGTTGCGGCGGCTGGTGGCAGCCTGGAGCGATCAATCGAGAAAGGATGCCGCCAACTTTGCTAACAAGCACCGTGACCTGTTGCCACGGCGCATCACCAGCACCCAATTGTACGGGCTGGTCAATATTGTGCGTAACGCCCAGCGCTTTGGTGACATCCAGCGGTTTATTCGACACCAGCGAGAAAAGGCAGAACGAGCCGGGCGACAGGATGTAGCGGACTATTGGAAAGAGATGGAGCAAGTTTTAAACAACTTGCGGAACGACGCCAGGGAGTTACAGCGACAGGCCGGTTCTCTTCCACCCACGATAAGCCCCAAATCGGCGTTGGACACGCTTCACCGTCAACTGACCGAGGAGTTTGTACAGCATGTGCTCGCTCACGGCTCGTACTGGAGCCCGGTTCCCAGAACATACTAAGAAACAGCCTTATGCCCAACACAACGCTGATTCAAGAGTTTGACGCCATCGTAAGCTCTGTGGCAGAGGACGATGTGCGTCGCTACCTTGAGGAGGCGCGAAAATGCTTTGCCGCAGGCGCAAATAATGCAACAGTGGTGATGGCCTGGTGTGGGGTTGTCCTCTATTTCCGCCGGGTTGTAGAGAGGATTAGTTTTGATTTCCTCGCGTACCAGCTCTGGGCACTCGATATCAGCCAGGAGCGGAAAGAGAAGCCGGAATATGCCTTCAATAACTGGAAGCGTCCTATCATTGAGAATAAGTGGCAAAAGGTAGGTGATCTACAACTGCTGAAAGCTTGTGCCAGGGTGGGCATCAGGGTTGCTGATCAAGTCAGGGGGAGTGAATTTAGAATCAGGCGTAATGCTCTTGCACATCCTGGTATGGAGTTCGTCACACCCGAAGAAGCATTGGACCTGGTAAAGTCGGGCCAAGACGTATACAGCCACAGTGTAAGGGATGAGCGCTTTGGGGACATTGTCAATCTTTTCACTTACGCTAAACAGACAACAGATGACCAGGCGGTGGAGCAGGCTGCTCGCTACTTGAGCGCACCAGATGACGATATTCTAGAATACGCTCATAAGGTGTTGAATGCCTTCACAGGAAGTGAAGATGCAAGCGTCGAAGGAGTCACCGGGCTTTGGAAAGCTCTTTGGTCTCGTCTTGACGATGGACGAAAGAAAAGCCTATGGAAGCAGATTGAGCGAAAACTACAGGCTATCCTAGACGATCCAGAGGCGCCTCGGAGACCAGAAGATTTGGCACGGTTTGTTGTTTGGCCTGATCCCTTCGCAGAACACAAAGCTAGAGATAGAATCGCTGAGATGTACATCACCTGGCTTGAGGATCGCGTGAGCAATGACGAAATCATTGACGATGATATGGTCTTGGCTCGTGGGTTGCGACAACATCTATCAGGGCCTTTGCGAGAACGGCTTCAGAGAGTTCTAGAAGAAATGATAAAATGATGATAAGGAGGTCCATTCGATGAGTAATCTCACCCGTGCTCAACTCCGCGCCCGCTACCGCATCACCGGGCGCATCGTGATGGACACCGCGCTGCACATCGGCGGGCGCGGTGCAGTGGCCGTGACCGATAGCCCCGTCGTACGCGACGGCGACGGATGGCCTTTCATTCCCGGCTCATCTCTCAAGGGAGCATTCCGCGCCGTTGTAGAGCGTATCGTGCCCAACTTGCCTCACTTGCGCACGTGCGGCCTGAGTGACGGGGCCGACGCGTGTGCGAACAGGCTGCGTGAGCAGTTGAAGGACCGCAAAGACATCGCTGAGAATGACTTGCTGACGCTTCTCGACCGTGAACTGTGCGATACTTGCAAGACCTTTGGCTCGCCGTACCTAGCCTCGGCGGTCTTTTTCCACGACGCACCGATTGCCGAGGTCTGGCGTAGCCTACCTGAAGTGCCGACTCAGATTCGCGACGGCGTGGGCATTGACCGCGACAGCGAGCGTGCCCGCGAGGGAATCAAGTTCGACTTCGAGGTCGTGCCACCCCAGGCCGAGTTCGACTTTGCCCTGCTTTTAGAGAACCCCAGTGAGCGTGACCTGGGACTGGTGGCCCTGGGGTTGCAAGAGTTCGTCAACGGGATGATCCCGTTGGGCGGCATCCGCTCACGAGGCCTGGGGCGCTGCCACCTGGAAGAGATCCAGATCCAGCGCGTAGACTTGAGCAACGTGGAGGCGTTGAAAGCGTACTTGCTGGAGGGCCACTGGACTGACGAATGGACCGATGAATCTGCCGACGAGTTTATCAAGGCGCATCTCGGCGCGCTGTTGACGAAGGAGGTATAGCGATGTTCAAACAACTGGTGAACGAATGTATCATTGACCTGCACATCAAGCCCGATGGTCCCATCTTGATTAAATCGGGGATAGCGACGGTGAGCGGGCCGGATATGGCCTTTGTGACCGTGTTGCGCAACGGCGACTGGCAAGTCTACCTGCCCGGCTCGTCTCTGAAAGGCGTGCTGCGCAGCCACGCCGAACGTATTGCGCGTACCTTCACGACAGAGGCTGCCTGCAACCCATTTGCTGAAAAAGGGGAAATGATGTCCTGCGGGCGCATTTTCGACGAGCAGAAGAGGTGGAGCAACGCGGAAGTCTATGCTCGTTCGTGCCTGATTTGCAAACTATTCGGCTCCACTGGGTTCGCCGGCCGTCTGGCCACCACCGATGCTTACGCTATCGGAAAGCCGCCAAAGCCTCAACGTCGTGACGGCGTGGGGATTGACCGCTTCACCGGCGGCGCAGCACGCGGGGCCAAGTTCGAGTTGGAGGTGGTCACCGAAGGCGCCTTTGCCACCACCCTGCATCTGCGCAATTTTGAACTGTGGCAACTGGCGCTGGTGGGCTTTCTGTTGCAGGACCTAAAGGATGGCCTGATCCGCATCGGGATGGGCAAGAGCCGGGGGCTAGGCAAGGTGCGGGGAGAGGTGAAGCAAGTGCGCCTGGACTTTCTGGGGCCGAGGGCACCTCAGGTGAGGGATGGGCAACTGCCGCTGCGTGGCGTTGGTTCGCTGTTCGACGGCGCCGCTGACTATGGAATGGTCACATCTGGTGAGGTAGACGTGCCATTCGGTGGCGAACTGAGTTCCAATGGCGTACGCACGACAGCAATTTTCCCCGACGACTCCTTCCCCTGGGAACGCATCGCTGATCGGTGGGTAGAGCGGGTGAAGAACTATTCGATGCCTGATGCGATGCGGCGCTATCGGGAGAGGTGATAATGATGGACAAAGTGTACACAGGCACATTGGACGCGACTACTCTCCAGGCGGCCGTGAACGCGCTGCGCTCACAGGTACTCTATGGCATTGTGGAAAGTCTGACCGAGATTGACTTTCCGCCACCGCATCAGGAGCCGATTGACGTGAAAGCGTGGCCTAAAGGACGCGTCTTCTGCGAGGCATTCGAGTTGCGCTGGGAGCAAGTCGGCGATGATTATCAAACCATCTTTGCCGGAGAGGATGGCTGGGAGCCACCCGGCGGGCTGGCGGCGCAGGCTCTGGAAGTGTATTCAAAAGACTCCACAGAGTATTACTGTTGGAACGAGCGTAACCCACGCCTGGGGCGGACGTTGGGCTACCGTTGTGTTCCTGGCAATGGGAACGTCAAGTTAGCCGTGCTGGAATATCGGGACGACCACGGGCGGCTGATCTTTTGGCGGTATACGGAGATGAAACGGGATGGTGAGCGATGAACCCTTATGATTTTGTTCGCTTTGGACAACCTGGGCCGAGGGAATCGGCAATCAGGCACGAATGCTTCAAAGGATGCAGCGGGCAGATTCTTTGCCAGTTGACGGCGTACACTCATCTGTTCACTCCAAAAACACAGGATGTGCCCAGGCAGCGACACGCCAGGCTGGCACTGATGCGCGGTGCAGGTGGTGTACCTCTGCTGCCCGGCAGTTCGCTGAAGGGTGTAATCCGCAGCGTGGCCGAGGCGATCAGTGGCTCCTGCCTGACTCTTCCGCAACCACGGCGGGGAAGCGTGGACTATCGCGGGCGCCCGCCGGTCTCCTATCGGATACCACGTGGCTTTGAGCATTGTCGTGGTGCTGATCGTCTGTGCCCGGCCTGCCGCGAGTTTGGCTCTCTCAGCGGAGACAGTCCTTTCTTGGGCAAGATTAGCATAAGCGATGCACAAGCCACGAGCGATGTGGATGTGGAGTGGCTGACTATCGAAGCGTTGATGGAGCCCAAGCCTCGTCACAAGGTCTGGTACGAAGATCCGCAGCGGCGTGGCGTGATGCGGGGACGCAAGTTCTATTACCACCGCCCCCTCGGCCCGCGCACGACGACTGAGAAGAGCAAATATAACAAGACCATTGAGGCTGTCAAGCCTGGCACAGTTTTCGAGTTCAGTGTGGATTATACCAACTTGACCGACGACGAACTGGCGCTGCTCGTCTTCGCGCTGGTGCTGGAGTCGGAGATGTGCCACAAGGTCGGGATGGGTAAGCCGGTGGGGCTGGGCAGCGTGAAGATCGAAATCGTGCGATGGGAGCAAGTGGATCGGCAGGCGCGTTACGAGCAACTGGGCGGAGGGATGAGCGTGGTGGATGGCGACACGCTAGTGGCTGAGGTCGGTCGCTGGCAGACACGTTACCACGAGCAGTACGCCAAATGGCAGGACAGCCTGGCCGACTTGCGGCGCATTTGGACGTGGGATCCGGCGATGAAGGAAGACGTCGGGTATCCGTCAAGGGATTGGTTCCGTAGGAATCGGAATGTGCCAATTGAAGAGGCCCCATAAGTGGAGCAATGAAAGGAGAGCCGGTGAGCAAAGTAATGATTATTTTGGTCAGTGATCAGCGGATGCAGAATGTCATTCCTGTATTCCAGGAAAATATGGGGGACGATGATTTATTGATACCTGTAGTCTCCAAGTTGAAGGATGGCGGTCTGAATCCTCGCTACGAACGGGCCTACAAATGCACGGTTGAAGCGATTACTGGTCGTGTATTGGCTGAGGATCCAAAATCTGAGTGCGGCGTTGATCCATTCGTTTTTGCCGACACAGAGACATTATGTCGGACATTGATACAAGAACACACAAGTAAGGGCCGAGAAGTTATTGTTAATATCACTGGTGGAATGAAGCCGATGTCTATTGGTGCCTATCGTGCAGCTCTGTCCGAAGGCGCACGCACAATCTACGTAGACACGGAGAATGAACAGGTGATCAGCTTCTATCCTGACGGTAAGTATGTTCCTACTGATTTCAGCGAGGGGATACAGGAGATAGACGTGCAAACTTACCTGGTTGCTCACTGCAAGCGCATTGACGATGAGCAGACAGAGAACAAAGCCTTCAGCGCGTCTGAGATTGAGGCAGCGCGGTCGCTGATGGCTTTTGAGATAAAACGAGTGGCAGATTTCATGGACAGGCTCGCTTCAGCCGTGGGGCACGTGGCTTCTAACTTCAAGCGGCGTCGGTATTTCGATGCGTCTCTAGACGATGTACAGGGCGACGACGAGCTACTGAGGACCCTGGTGGACACTGGATACGTCACGCGGCCGGCTAGAAACCTTATCAGAATTCAAAAGGGTGAAAAGTGGAACTACCTTGACGGCCGATGGCTGGAAGTGTACGTTTGTCTGACTCTGCAAGACAGCGGGCTGTTTCACGATGTGCGCAGCGGAATCCAGTTGCAAGGTGTGCGTAATGATCTTGATGTTGTTTGTGTTCACAATGCTAAACTGGCCATTTGTGAGTGCAAGGCAGGTGACCCCGGTGGTCAGAAGACACTGAATAAACTGCGGGCACTCAAAGAAACTGTCGGGGGAACTTTTGGCCGAACGTTCTTTGTGACAACGATGGAGCAGGCATCGCTGGGAGATCGCTTTCGCAACCGTGCCCGTGACTACGATATCACCGCCATCGTAGATATTAACGAGTTGCCAGACATTGCCGACATCGTTTTGGAGAAAATGAGATGAAAGGAAAGTGGTACCAATTATGATCCTCCTCAACTTTTCCCACCCCCTCACCCCCGACCAGGTGAGCCAAATCGAAACCATCACCGGCGAGTCCGTCGCCGATGTGCGCCACGTCCCGGCGCAGTTCGACCACGAGCGGCCCTTCGTCCCCCAGGTCGTCGCGCTGGCCGACGGTTGCGGCCTCTCCCCGGAGGAATGGCAGACGGAGCCACTGCTGGTCGTCCCCCCGGCGCTCAACTTTATCGCCGTGACGCTTCTGGCGGAATTGCATGGGCGGATGGGATACTTTGCGCCTGTCGTGCGGATGCGCCCGGTGCCGGGCAGCCTGCCGCCCCGCTACGAGGTGGCCGAGGTCGTCAACCTGCAGGCGGTGCGGGACGGGGCGCGGACACGGAGGTAACTGGCGAATCAGCGAGTCAGCGAGTCGGCGAATCAGCGAGTCGGCGAGTCAGCGAGTCGGCGAGTCGGCGAGTCGGCGAGTGAAGGAGGTGCTTATGCTCGGATATACGGGACATCCGTTGGTAGACGTGGGGGTGGCGACGATTGCGGCGTTCGCCGGCAAGCGCGACCCCACCAGGTTGACTGAAAGCGATTTGGACGAGATAGCCGACTACATCACCCGCGAGTACATCAGGCAGCCACTCCGGTCGTTTCTCACAGTCGCATTTCCGAATTCCGGGTTCACCCAGCCGGCCTATAACAAGCAGCCCGAAAAGCGTCAGGTCTACGCCGAACGGGTGCTACGTGCCTATCGCGCCGGCACGCCTACACTGGATGAGCAGTGCGTGTTCACCGGGCAGCCTGCCGCGGCGGTTCCCTTCGACGTGAAAGGGGAACTGTCGCCTGGCTATACCTTTCGGCAACACATTCCACTCATCACCGGCGAGGGCGTGATCAACTTTCACCCTTCTGGGATAGCAGGTCTTCCTGTGTCGGGCACGGTCATGCTGGCCTTGCAGGCATTTCCCCTCGGCTGCGCCAAGTGCGGTGGGCGCTTGCTGGCTGTCCATTCTGATAATGACGAACTGACCTATCACTTTGCGAAAACATTCTTGCTCGGAAATCGCAAGGCTGTGCAACTGGCACAAGCGGCCGGGAGTAAGAAAATGCCCGAACCCAAGTTCTCACATCGCACGCTGTTGATTGACGTGTTGCTCCAGGCGAACGAACTGCAACGTGAAGCGCGTGAGGACGAACGCCTGTTTTCTCTGACCGCTTATCACCTGACGAACAGTGGCCAGGGCGTCGGGCTCGACATTTATCCCCTACCGATGGAAATGATCGGCTTCCTGCGCGACATGCAGACCGCCGACTATCGTGATGAGTGGAACGGTATCGTCCGCCGGGCGTGGGAGGTGGCGCCCAAGAAGAAAAGGGGAAAGAAAAACGACAAACCTTTCCAACCGCGCCGCAACTGGCTGTACGAGGACTTGTTTGACTTGCCGGACAACGCGCCAATGTTTCTGCGCACCTACTTTTTGCGCATCGCTTTGCGCTACGCCCGGGGCAAGACCGATCCGCGCGTTGACTATTCGTTGCAGAACGAGGCCCACCTGGTCTCGTGGAAAATAACAGCACGTTTTCTCAGGAGGATTATGCTTATGGACAAGGAACGTGTCGAACAAATCCGCACCATGGGCGACCGGCTGGCCGAGTACATCAGCAGTCAGAATGACCGCCGTTTCTTCCGCGAGTTTTTCACAGAGCAGCGCTATGGGTACTTTCGCACAGCGCTCATCAAAGCCAATCTGGCTCACGTGAAAAGCGGTCACGCACCCATCATCACCCTCGATCCGTACATCGAGGTCTTTGAGGAAGGCGACGAGTTGGCCCGCTCGGACTGGAGATTGGCGCGAGACCTGGTGTTGATCCGCATGATCGAGCGCCTGTACGAGCAAGGCTGGCTGGGAAGCAACGTGGACGCCATCCCTGAGCCTTATGAGGAAGAATCCGAATCGGCCTGACGGCCAATAAAACCATCACGAGGAGGTTTGAACCATGTCATTCGTAACCGGTTTGATGCTGATTGACGCTCCGGCGTCGGCTCTAAACAACCTGGGCAGTATTCCCGGCGCACGCACCGATAACACGGTGGGTGTAAAACTCATCCGCGCCAAAGACGGGGCTTATCCCTACGTCTCGGCTCAGGCTTTTCGCTACTGGCTGCGCACCACACTCGAAAGCGCCGATTTGGGCTGGCAGAAGGCCCCCATTTACCGCGAGAAAAAGGTCGCCTATACGGACGCCAATCCCATCTTGTACTGGGATGATGATCTGTTCGGTTATATGCGCGCGCCATCGAAAAAGACAGATGCGGTCAAAGAGCGGGAGGCGGACGAGTCGCGCGCCGATGAGACGCCGACGACGGATACCATAACCCGTGTCTCTCCTTTTCGCGTCAGCACGCTGGTCTCTATTGCTCCGGTCAACGTCACCAATGACTTTGGCACAATGTCGCGCCACGAGGGAGACCCCGTGCCCCACGAGCACCAATTCTACCGCACTACGCTCAAAGGGCTGTTCTCCCTCGACCTGCACGCCAGCGGCACTTTTTCCTATCGCCAAAAGACGGGCTTTCGTAACCTGGACGACGTGCGCACCGAGATGGCCAAAGAAAAGGGTCTGGAACACCTGGAAGATGTAAAGTCCTATCGTTTGCCATTCGACGAGCGTGTGCGGCGGATCAGTGCTCTGTTCGAGGGGCTGGCCCACCTGGAAGGCGGGGCCAAGCAAACTCTGCACTATACCGACGTAGCCCCGGCGCTGGTTATCCTGGCGGTGACGAAGGGCGGCAATCACATCTTTGGTCACGTCGTCGGCGCCACCGGACGCGGCTTGCCCACGCTCAAACTGGACGCGCTCGAGGAGGCCCTCACTGTTTTCGAGGACGACATCCTGTCGGATGTGTACGTCGGTTGGGTAAAGGGCTACATGGACGACGAGCGGGCCAGGTTCGAGGCCGCGCTGGGTGACGAGGGACAACTGGCTGCTTTTGCGGGCCAGGTGAGGGTGAGCCATCCGCGTGAGGCGTTCCAGGCATTCGTGAAAGAGTTGCAAAAACAGGAGAATGGGAGTTGGTTGGCATAGATGGGGCAGGGGCAATACGGTAGGGGCAACCCTCGCGGT
>CAYQTW010000022.1:0-15830 GCA_964420485.1 uncultured Anaerolineales bacterium | reverse complement strand
CACTGCGTTCCGCTCAGAATGACACTGGAATGATTATTTTCCTGGAACAGCCTAAGCGAACAGATGGGCAGCGGTGCGCTCAAGCATCTCAACGCCGCGCACTTCCGTCTCAAAGAGCGGCACGATGGCGCGCACGTCGGGGAAACTGCGCCAGATCTCCTCCATGTAGTCGTCCTGCATAGCGACGCGGTTGCGCACGAACTCGGGCGCGTCGTCGGCCACCGACTCTTTGTCAATCACCAGGTTCACGATCACGCCGCCCACGGGGATACCAAAGTCCTGGAACCAGTTGATAAACCGTTTGATGACGGCGATAGGCAGTGCCTCCGGCAGCGTGATGAAGAAGAAGGTGGTCTTTTCGTCGTCGGTGAGCAACTCTTTGGCGTGCTCCATCCGCTCGCGGAAGCTGAGGAGATACTCCATCAGCGGGTCCTTTTCCTGCTTTTTGCTGTAGGATAGGATCTCCTTCAGCGACTTGGCCTCCTCACGGCTCTGCATCATCTTGTTCACCCACATGCCATACACGCTGGACATGCCCAACAGACGGCGGGCGTTGGCCGTGGGAGCGGTGTCAAAGACGTAGGCCTCGTACTTGTTCTCGAACATGAGGTCAATCATGTTCTCGAACATTGCCGACTCCTCGAAGGCCGGGTTCATGGTGGCCGACTCCACGAACTCGTCGGCCTTGGTCTTGATGTCGGCGTACTTGAGGAACCATTCGATTTTTTGGGTCAGTTCTACCTTTGATTTCTCGATTGTGTCTTTGGTGTCAATCTCGTAGGCTTCCAGGTTCGGCGTTCCCTGCACCGGCGTCGGTTTGCCAAAGACATCCTGATCGAGCAGGCTGCTGAGGGAGTGCACCGGGTTGGTCGAGGCCAGGAGCGTGCGTTTGCCCTGCTGGGCGATCCAAAGAGCGGCCGCGCCAGCCATGACCGTCTTGCCCACGCCTCCTTTGCCGCCGAAAAAGACGTACTTCATATTAGGATGCGCGGTCAGGAACTGGGTGGTAGTTTCTGTGATCATGCATCACCTCCGAACAGTGCGTCCGCCACCTTGCCGATCATCTCCAGACCGGTAATGTCCCGCTCGAACTCGGGCACTTGTGTTAGCACCTCATCGCCAAAGGTCTCGTCTATCTTGCCGATGTACTTTTCCTGCATCTCGATGCGGTTCCGCAGGTACTCTGGAATTTCCTGTTGGGCCAGTTCCGGCGGGATGACGCGGTTGACGATGTAGCCCGAGATGGGCACATCGTACTTGGCGAACAGTTTCGCCGCCTTGAGCGTATCCAGGATGATCATCTCCTCCGGCGTGATGACGAAGAAAAAGGCCGTCTTCTCGCGGTCGGTGAGGATACTGGAAGAGGTGTTGATGCGCTGCTTGATGTACTGCAATTCGGTGAGGATTTTGTCCTCCTCCGTCTCCTTCTCGCGCTCCAGGATGGCCGCCACCTGTGCGTACTCCTGCATCTCCTCGCGCAGGGAGGTGATCTTGCCGATCCAGTCATCGTAGACGCTGGCCATGCTCAGGTAGTAGAGGGCATGGCCGAGGGGCACCAGGTCGTAGATGTAATAGTCATACTCCTCACCGACGACGATGTCCACCACAGCGTCAAAGATGGCGCTTTCCTCCATCGCCGGCTCGGCCGCGGCGGCCTGAATGTAGTGCTCGATCTCTTCCGGCATCTCCTCGAAGCCGTACATGTCGCGGATTTTCTGCCGTATCTCCTCCTGGTACTCCTTGATATGCTGGTCGGCGTCAATCTCCTGGGCAAAGAGGTTGGGCATAATCTCCACTGCCCCCTTGCCAAAGATGTCTTGCTCAAAGATGTCGGTGAGGGACGCTTGTGGGTCCACCGAAAATACGAGTACCTTGTGGCCCTGCTTGGCCAGCCAGTAGGCCGTGGCGGCGGAAAAGGTGGTTTTGCCCAACCCGCCCTTGCCGCCAAACTCGATGTAGCGACGGTTGGGGTGTTCTCTAAAGACTTTTGCGAGTGACAATGCTCTCTCCTTATGCTAATGCGTCGGTCAGGTCGCGCTCGCGCAACATGCGCCGTTTCCAGGTGCTGATCTGCGGCACGACGTAGGGTAACAGGCGCAGCGAATAATAGGGCGGCAGGATGGGGATACCCAGCAGGTCGCCCATCGTGATCAGGATGAACAGGTGCTCCATACTACCGCGTGTCTTGAGGGCAAAGCGGGTCATGTCGTGACCGGCCATGCCGTAGAGGAACTCTTTGGCCGAACGGCCAAATCTTTTTAATGCGCTTTCACGCTTTTCTTCTTCGCTCATTTTACCTCCATTGTTTTTTCTAATCCACTCCTTCGATCAGCTCGGCCAAGTCCGTCAGGTCGCGCTCGCGCAGCAGGCTTCGTTTCCAGCGGTTGAGGGCCGGAACAACGTAAGGCAGCAGACGCAGGGTGTAATAGGGTGGGAGGATGGGGAGACCGACGATGTCGCCGAAGGTGATGAGGACGAACATCCGCTCTATCTCCCCACGCTGCTGCCGCAGGCCGCGTGTCCAGTCAAAGATAGTCATCCCGTAGAGGATTTGACCTGCTACGTGGGCGGCGTGGTGTATTTTTTCGCCTATCCTCTCTCGCGCGGATGTCTGCATTGAACTTGACTTGGGCTATCTAACGATGATGGGAGGGCCGGGGGCAGGCCCTCCCATTGTGATATGCTGTGCTACTTTGCCGCCGTGGCGACTTCGCCCTTGCGGTAACGGTTGAGCGCCTGCACCCCATCATAACCCAGGATGAGCGCGCAGACGATCAGTATCAGGGCGACGATGAAAGCGATAATGTTGCCCGTGACCTTTGTGCCGGCGAGGACGGCCGGGAGGGCCTTCCAGAAGGCAGTGTAGATCAACGCCGCGATGGTGGTGATGAACATAAAGACGCAGGGCCAGAGGGTCCAGGCATACTGCTTCCCGTTTTTCATCAGCCATATAGTGATGATCAACAGCGCCAGGGAGGCCATCATCTGGTTGGCCCCACCAAAGAGCACCCAGATCGTCGTCCACACGCCGGTCCAGATGACGATCAGGGAGAGGATCAGGGCCACGATGGCACCGATGTGGATGTTCTTCAGGATCGGGATGGCGTCGCCCAGCAACTCGGCGCTGGCCACGCGCATAAAGCGCACCACCAGGTAGCAGATGGTCAATCCCATGATGGTCAGAAAGACCAGGCCGTAGGCCCCGCCGAAGGAGGTGGGGATGCCGATGTGGCTGAGGAAGGCGGCCAGGCCTCCGGCGAAGACGCCGAACTTGCCGCCGGCGAACGCCTCTTTGTAGGCCTCCCAACCGCCGGTGGCAGCGGTGGCGGTCAGCAGGGATATTACGGCCAGCACCATCTCCATCCACATGGCCCCGCCGCCGACCGGCAGCGCGTCGCTCTCCTTCTCGATCTGCCGCGCCGTGCCGGAACTGGAGACCAGGCTGTGCCAGCCGGAGATGGCGCCACAGGCGATGGTCACGGGCAGGAGTGGCCACAGTGGCCCAAATCCCCCAGCGTTCCAGTCAGTGAAGGCCGGAAAGTCGCCGAAGGAGGGGTGCCACACGAGCATACCGATGACCCCGCCAGCCATCCCCAGCGCGATGATCCAGAAGGAGACATAGTTGGTCGGCTGCGCCCAGCGCCAGATGGGGAGTACCGCGCCCAGGTAGCAGATGAGGGCAAAGATGATGGGCCAGAAGAACTTTATCCCTCCTTCGCCCAGCGCGGTGTTGAGCCCCGCAAAGATGTTGCTCATGAAAGCCGTTTGCCCCACCCAGATGCCGATGAAGGCCACGACGACGGTGATGACTGTGGTAAGGATGATGTCCTGCTTCATCTTGTAGGTCATCTCTCCGGCCAGGAGCCCCATCAGGATCACCGAGAGGATGCCGAAGGGCACTGTCGGCTTGGACATAAAGTTTATGCCGATGACCTGGCCGAAGGCGCCCATGATCAGCAGCAGGTACAGGTAGATGAAGACGAGGAGGACGCCACGGGCGCGAGGTGAGATGAGTTTGTAACTCAGCGCGCCAAAGGTGTCTCCCTCTGAGCGCATCGGCACTATGATGCTGGCATAGTCCTGCACCCAGCCGATGAAGAAAGTGCCGAGGATGATCCACAACAAGCCTGGAAGCCATCCCCACTGGGCGGCCACGATAGGCCCGCCGATGGGCCCCAACGCAGCGATGGACTTGAACTGGTAGCCAAAGAGCACATTCTTGCCCGCCGGTGTAAAGTCCACGCCGTCCATGTACATCTTGGCCGGCGTCGCCTTCTTGTCGTCAGGCTGGATGATGTTCTTGTCAATGTTCTTGGCGTAGAGGAAGTAGCCCACGCCAAGGCCAATGGCTGCTATGATCAGCGTAAGAATCGCACTCATTACTTTTACCTCCTATTTGTGTTAAACAATCAATGGGTTAAATATTATCTTTAACACTTGTGTCTAATCGCTTCCGCTGCACCTCCTTTCGCCCCCGAATAATGTGCAAGTTTTAAGGTTCTGGCACTTTCAATTCATGGTAGGCGCATCACTGACACGTCCTACAGAGCCAACATAAGCAGTGTAAAGTTGGATCAACTCCAACTGCCCAACTTGAGACTGCCGAGTGTGATATAAATCCCAACGAAGCTAAAGATTCATCCAAGAGCATCTATTTTCCCCGTGAAAATATCTCCAGTGCCAGCGCTCTTGAATAAGTGAATCACATAAATGATTTTTGACCCCCTGGGGCTAGGGGATGGTGCGTCATTTGATTTACGCAGCCAATAAGGGCCAAAACAGGCTATTTTGAGCGATGTAGCCGCGCTTTCCATAGCGCGAAGCCGTTCGCGGAATGGAATCCGCGCCTACGAGGCCATTTTCGAGCATTTTGACGCTCAGAGCCTGCGCGATTCAAATGACGCACGCCGAGACCGGAAAATCATTTATGGATTCGAGGCTTTAGCCGGTGTTTGTTGACGTTCCAAATCAAACTGTTTGGTGGTTGACGGGAGTGCCAGTCGTGGTATAATCTAGTCACAATTCAATCACAAACCTTGTTCGAAAAGACAGTGAACAGGAGGAGTAGGCGGGTTCAGCTCTGGCGAACCCCTCGAAGGGGAAAGAGAAGAGGGTCACATCGGCTGCAAGCCCTCGCAGCGCCCCCGCCGAAAGTCGCCTGGGAGTCGAGAGGCCGAACCGAGCCTACTGGCTCGGACAAGCCTCTCCGGGTTCGCCCGTTACCGCGAGAGCCCTTGTTGGAGGGCTTGCAGAGTGCGACAACAAAGACAGTTGTCGAACCAGGGTGGTACCACGGGAGGTCGCCCCTTTCGTCCTTGGACGAAGGGGGTTTTTGTGTGATAAGGAGGAGAATGATGACCGGCAAACTTGCCAAAACCTACAACCCCAAAGAGCACGAAGAACGCATTTACCAGTGGTGGGAGGAGCAGGGCTACTTTCGTCCCGAAAAGCAGGTCGAACTGGGCCTGGTCTCTGAGGACGGCCCGCGCTGGTGCATCACTATGCCGCTGCCCAACGTCACCGGCGCGCTGCACCTGGGCCACGCGATGACCGGCTCGGTCGAGGACTTGATGACCCGTTATTATCGTATGCAGGGATACCAGGCTCTCTACTTGCCCGGCACCGACCACGCCGGCATCGCCACCCAGAACGTGGTCGAACGGGAATTGCGCAAAGAGGGACTTTCGCGCCACGATCTGGGCCGCGCCAAGTTCGTGGAGCGCGTCTGGGAGTGGAAAGAGGTCTACCACGCTCGCATCACCGCCCAGCAAAAACGGCTGGGTATCTCGTGCGACTGGACACGAGAGCGCTTCACCCTCGAAGAGGATTTGAGCCACGCCGTGCGCACCGCGTTTGTGCGCCTCTACAAGAAGGGACTTGTCTACCGGGGCGTCTACCTGGTCAACTGGTGCCCCCGCTGTACCAGTGCCGTCTCTGACCTGGAGGTGATCCCGGAGGAGCGTGCCAGTCACCTCTGGCACATTCGCTACCCTATCCTCAACGACACTTGGGATGGGCCGCGAGAGGAGTGGACCAGCGGCAAGTGGGCCGCGGGCGCGACCGAGTTCATCGAGATGGCCACCACTCGCCCGGAGACCATCCTGGGCGACACCGCCGTCGCCGTCCATCCCGCTGACTCGCGCTGGCAACACCTGATCGGCAAGACCGCTGTCCTGCCTGTCATCGGTCGCCACATCCCCATCGTCGCCGACGAAGTAGTTGACCCCGAGTTCGGTACCGGCGCGGTCAAAGTCACCCCCGCGCACGACCCCACCGACAACGAGATCGGCGCCCGCCACGGTCTGGAGGCCCCCAACGTCTTGACCGAGACCGCCCGGATGAACGAATTGGCCGGCCCCTACGCCGGGCAGGACCGCTTCGAGTGCCGAGACAATATCGTCGCCGATTTTGAGAGGGAAGGGTTGCTCGTTCAAGTCGAGCCCTACTTTCACGCCGTGGGTACCTGCGAGCGCTGCCACACCGACATTGAGCCGCGCATCTCCACCCAGTGGTTTGTCAACGTAAAGCCGCTGGCCGAGGCTGCGATGGAGGCGGTGCGCGATGGCAGCACGACGATCATCCCGGAGCGGGAGGAGCACCGTTTCTTCCATTGGATGGAAAACATCCGTCCGTGGTGTGTCTCACGTCAACTGTGGTGGGGGCATCGCATCCCCGTCTGGTACTGCGACGACTGCGGCGAGCAGACCTGTGAGATAGCCGACCCTACTGCGTGTGCCCATTGTGGCAGCGCCAACATTCACCAGGATGAGGATGTGCTGGATACCTGGTTTTCCTCTGGCCTGTGGCCTTTTTCCACTATGGGCTGGCCGGACACCGAGGCGCCCGACTATAAGCACTTTTACCCCACCGACGTGCGGGAGACCGGCTACGACATCCTGTTCTTTTGGGTGGCGCGGGAGATGATGATGGGCATCGAGTTGACCGGTCAGACGCCCTACGCCACTGTCTACCTGCACGGTCTGGTGCGCAACGAGGAAGGCAAAAAGGTCTGCAAGTCAATGGAGGACATTGACGAGTACGACCCGCTGAACGTCATTGAGAAGTACGGCAGCGACGCGCTCCGCTACACCTTGCTGACCAGTTCCACGCCAGGCTTGGACATGAACCTTAATCTGCGCCGGCTGGAAGGTGCCCGCAACTTTGCCAACAAAATCTGGCAGGCCGCACGCTTTGTGCTCAGCAACCAGGGAGATGGCCCAGTGCCTCTGCCTCCCGCTTCTCGCCTCCTGCTTCCTGATCGCTGGATTCTCTCGCGCCTCAACCATCTCGTCCAGAACGCGACTCATCTCTTCGATAGCTACCAGTATGGCGAGGCCGGCCGCCAGATCCACGATTTCCTGTGGGGAGAGTACTGCGACTGGTACATCGAAGCCAGCAAGGTACGCCTCTACGATGAGACGGCGGACAAGTCGGTCCCGCGAGCCGTCCTGCTCCACGTGATGGAGACATCGCTGCGGCTATTGCACCCCTTTATGCCCTTTGTCACCGAGGCGATCTGGCAAGCGTTGCCCGGCGAAACACGTGGGGGCGAGGCGTTGATGATGGCCCGCTGGCCGCAGCCGGACACAGCCTTTCTGGACGAGGAGGCCGAGAGGCAGATGGAATTGGTGATGGCGCTCACCCGATCCATCCGCAACCGGCGGGCCGAGTACAATGTGACCCCTGGTAAGCGCATCCCCGCTCTCGTCGCGGCGGGTGACGCCTTCGGGTGGCTGAACGAACAACGCGCGCTCCTCTGCTCCCTGGCCAAACTCGACCCGGCTCGACTGACCATTCAGCCCCAGGTGGAACCGCCGGAACAGGCGGCGACCATCGTGGTCGGCGAGACCGTCTGCTACCTGCCACTGGCCGCGCTGGTGGACCTGGAGGCGGAGCGGGAGAAACTGTTGTCAGAGTTGGCCGCCATCGAGGGCCGCATAACCCGCAGCGCCAAGTTGCTGGCGGGAGAGTTCGCGCAGAAGGCTCCTGCGCACGTCGTCCAGCGGGAGCGGGACAAATTGTCTGACCTGCAAACCGAGCAAACCAAGTTGAGGGAACGGCTGGCATCGCTGGGGTAGAGAGCAAACCAGGGCCAGACGACCGCAGACTTCCAAGGTCAAGCAGACTTGGAAGTTTTGCATTTGGTCTATAATGATAGTTGTGGTATCATGCCATTGTGAAATCCATAACCACAAATGGAGGATAACCATGCCTGTTGACCCCAAGATCGAAAAACTGCACCAGATGCGCGAGCAGGCCCGCCTGGGCGGCGGTCAGAAGCGCATTGACCGCCAACACGCCCGCGGCAAGATGACTGCCCGCGAACGGGTCGAAAAATTGCTCGACCCTGGCACCTTCCGCGAGATGGATATGTTCGTCACCCACCGCGCCGTCGGCTTTGGCGTGGAGAAACAGAGGTACCTGGGGGATAGTGTCGTCACCGGTTGGGGCCACGTCAATGGCCGGTTGGTCTATATCTTTTCCCAGGACTTTACCGTCTTTGGCGGCAGCCTCTCCGAGGTGCATGCCGAGAAGGTGTGCAAGATTATGGACCTGGCGACGAAAAACGGCGCGCCGGTCATCGGTCTGAACGATTCCGGCGGGGCGCGCATCCAAGAAGGGGTCGTCTCCTTGGCCGGATATGCCTACATTTTCCTGCGCAACGTCCTGGCCTCCGGCGTCGTCCCCCAGATTTCGGCCATCCTCGGCCCCTGCGCCGGGGGCGCGGTCTATTCCCCGGCCATGACCGATTTTACCCTGATGACCAAAGAGACCAGCCACATGTTCATCACCGGCCCCGAGGTCATCAAGGCGGTCACGCGCGAGGATGTGACGTTCGAGGAACTGGGCGGGGCGATGACCCACGCTTCCAAGAGCGGCGTGGCCCACTTTGCCGCCGAGAACGAGGAGCACTGCTTGGCCCTCGTTCGCCAACTCCTGGGTTACATCCCGCAGAACAACCTGGAGGACCCGCCCTTCGTCCCCACCGCCGACCCGGAGGACCGGATGGACGAGGCGCTAAAGACCATCATTCCCGACAGCCCGACCAAAGCCTACGACATGAAAGATGTCATCCGGCGCGTGGCGGATGATGGGCAATTCTTGGAGGTGCATGAGCACTGGGCGCAGAACATTATCGTGGGGTTCGCCCGGCTGGGTGGCTTTTCCGTCGGCATCGTCGCCCAGCAGCCGATGATTCTGGCCGGCGTGCTGGACATTAACGCTTCTCGAAAAGGCGCCCGCTTTGTTCGCTTCTGTGACGCTTTTAACATCCCCATCGTCACCTTTGAGGACGTGCCGGGCTTTTTGCCCGGTGTGGAGCAAGAGCATGGCGGGATCATTCTCAACGGGGCCAAACTTTTATACGCCTACTGCGAGGCCACTGTGCCCAAGATCACCATCATCACCCGCAAGGCCTACGGCGGGGCCTACGACGTGATGAGTTCCAAGCACATCCGGGGCGACATCTCTTACGCCTGGCCCACGGCCGAGATCGCGGTGATGGGGCCGGACGGCGCGGTCAATATTGTCTTTCGCCAGGAACTGGCCGCTGCCGAGGACCCGGAGGCGGAGCGGGCGCGACTGGCGCAGGAGTATCGGGAGCAGTTCGCCAACCCCTACGTCGCTGCCGCGCGAGGCTACGTGGACGACGTCATTGAGCCGCAGGAGACCCGCCCGCGTCTCATCGAGGCGCTAAAGATGTTGCAGAACAAACGGGATACGAACCCGCCAAAGAAGCATGGGAATATTCCATTGTGAATGAACAATGACCAATGACCAAATAGGAGGAGAGAGGAAAATGGCTCGATTGACGTTCACCCGGGACAATATGCCGGCGCCGGAGGAGTTCAGACGGACGCTGGCTCAAGCGATGGTGCAAAGCAATCCCGTAGACGACTTGTTGGAGACAGCGGACGAACTACGGGAATACGAACAGAGATATGATATGACTTCGGCTGAATTTTACGAGCAATTCCGCCGGGGTGTGCTGGATGATGAACTGCAGCATTGTATAGGCTGGGCAGCCGCTTTTGAGATTTTCACCAAACTCAAGCGTATGGTGGAGAGCACCCTGATGCGCGAAGCGGTGTGGCACGAGATCCGGGTAGAACCAGAAAGGGTCACGGCCTGATGCTCCATCGGTATCTCTCGCGTCTCTACGATACGATTCATTCTCGTGGTGAAATCGAAATCGAATATCTCGATGTGAAACAGCCTACCCTGCTTCGTGGACGTATTACAGGGCGCTTGCGATTCTACGATGGGTCAACCCTCGCGTTCGAGGAGGTTCTGGAACAGCAGAAGATTCGCCAGGTCAGCAGGATCTACTACAAATATCACTACCAGCGCGCTGATGGAACGCTGGTCGTCCGTTACGACAACGCGCCGCATCACCCGGAGGTATCTACTTATCCCGACCACATCCACATTGAAGGGCGCGTGGAGGCCGCCGAGCCGCCCGATTTGAGCGACGTGCTGCGCAGGATTGACGGGCTACTGTACCCCCGGCCGGATGACGAATGACAAATCCAAAAAGTTCAGGATGTGAGAGGTCAACCTGGTATACGAGTCCTGGCACCGCTTTGCACGAGGCAGGCCACATTGTGCTGGCAGAGACGTTCGGCTATCTGACACTGGCCTACTACCAGGGAGGACAAAACGTTTCGCTTTACTACTTTGATGAGGAAAGGTTCATCCGGGGAATCGCACCACCTCTGTGTGTGATCGGGATGGGAGGATACGCGGCCGAGTTGTTGTTCAGCGATAGCATTGATTTAGCCGGATGTGCTTGTGACTTTGAGCGAGTGATCGCTACCTACGATGAGCCATTCGTCAGTTCGTTGCTGTCCAGGGTCCGGTCATCATCGCGGAAGGCGGTAGATGCGCTGACTGATCGCTTGATGGCTGAACAGCGGGCCTGCCTCTACGTCGCTTACGACAGATTGGTTGGCCGGCGTGAGGCATGCTTGGAGACAGCGAAAAGGTTGCAGTGGGTCCCTGACAGGGCCAAGTGGAGCAATGGCACGACCACCCGCATCTGGGATGCACCCAACCGCCCCGCTTGATTTAAATATCTGGGAGGATGCTATGTCTGAGAAAATTAACATCGCTCAAGTCGCCACCAGGCTGACCGAGCCGTTCAAACACATTATCGTAGGGCAGGTGGACGACTACTGCGCCTATCTGACCCGTATCGAGGGCGCTTACCTTTTCCACCAGCACGCCCGGGACGAGATGTACCTGGTGCTGGAAGGAGAGATCGGGGTGGACTATGCCGACGGCGCCAGCGTTGCCCTGGGCCAGGGGGAGAGCCTGGTCGTGCGGGCCGGGGAGAAGCACCGCTCCCGGTCGGAGGAGGGGGCGTTAGTGCTGATGTTCAAGGCGCGGGACCTATTTGCGGAGTAGGAGGCAAAATGACCAACCAACTCAAAATCTGTGACCTGATCCTACGCGACGCTCACCAATCGCTCCTGGCCACCCGCATGCGCACCGACGACATGCTGCCCATCGCCGCCAAGATTGACCAGGTGGGCTACTGGGCCGTCGAGATGTGGGGCGGCGCCACCTTTGACTCTGCCATGCGCTTCCTGGGCGAGAACCCCTGGGACCGCATCCGCCGCCTCAAAGCGCTGATGCCCAACACCCCCTTCCTGATGCTCCTGCGTGGGCAGAACGTCGTCGGCTACAAACACTACCCTGACGATGTGCTGGAGCGGTTCATCGTCCACGCCCACGCCGACGGCATAGACGTCTTTCGCATCTTTGACGCGCTCAACGACGTGCGCAACATGCGCAAGGCGATGCAGGTCGTCAAACGGGAGGGGGCCCACGTCCAGGCCAGCATCTGCTATACCATCGGGCCGCCCTACGACGTGGACTATTTTGTCGCCACTGCCAGCCGATTGGCGGATATGGGCGCTGACTCCATCTGCATCAAGGACATGGCCGGCCTCATCACCCCCTACATCGCCTACGAGTTGGTGGCGCGGCTCAAGGCCGACGTTGGCCTGCCGGTGCATCTACACTCCCACTCCACCAGCGGCATGGCGACGGCGGCGCTGCTCAAGGCCATCGAGGCCGGGGTGGACATTGTGGACACCGCCATCTCCGCCCTTTCGGGAATTACCTCCCACCCGCCGACCGAGTCCATCGTGGCGACGCTGGCCGGCACCGAGCGGGATACCGGCTTTGACCTCAATCTCCTGGCCGAGATCGCCGCCTACTTTGTCGAGGTGCGCAAAAAGTATGCCCGCTTCGAGAGTGGGATGAAAACCGCCGATGTGCGCGTCCTGCAATATCAGATCCCCGGCGGCATGCTCTCTAACCTGGTCTCCCAGTTGCGCGGGCAGAACGCCGAGGACAGGTACGAGGATGTTCTGGCAGAAGTGCCCCGCGTGCGGGAGGAACTGGGCTACCCGCCGCTGGTCACCCCGTCCAGCCAGATCGTCGGCACCCAGGCCACGCTCAACGTCGTGCTGGGTGAACGGTACAAGATCATCCCTGAGGAGGTCAGGCAGTACGTGCGGGGCTACTATGGCCGCCCGCCGGCCCCGATTGACATCGAGATACAGCGCCTGGCCATCGGCGACGAGCAGCCCATTGACTGCCGCCCCGCTGACCTGATCCCGCCGGGGATGGGAAAAGCCCGCGCCGAGATCGGCGACCTGGCGCGGGACGAGGAGGACGTGATCTCGTATGCCCTGTTCCCCCAGGTAGCGCGTCCCTTCCTGGAGCGGCGCGCCCGGGGCAGCGATGGCAAAGAGCCGGTCGTGGCCGCCATCGCCGGGCTGATGTTGAAGCGATTGGATGAACATGCCGCCGCCACTGCTGCCCCGTCCGGCCCGGCCATTTCGCAGTGGAAGGTCGCCTGGCGGCCGGGGGTGGGCCGCTGGATGGGATTGATTGATGGTGCAGGAGGGATGAGATAAATGATCCATTTTATCCGGGAGTACGCTACGCCGCAGCAATTGACTGAAATGTTGGAGGCCCTCGAAGTGTACGTCAAGTTGGCTGTGGACATCCGTCGGGGGACCCTGGCCGGTGGGGGTACGTTGCATGCCGACTGCGAGGCCGTCTTGCTGGAGAATGGAAGCCGCCAGGAGGACATCTGGGGAGCGGATTGGTTTCCAGCCACACAGCAAGTCACTTTCGAGGCCCTGATCAACATCCGACCGCGTCAGAGGAATCCTTCGATGGTAATCCTGGATCCAGAAATCCGTAGGCGTGTCGAGGAGACCGCACGTCAGTTGTTGGGAGGTGTTGCATGGGTACTAGACTGAGCGCTGTTCGAGAACGGTATATGCGAGATGGACTGCCGACCCGGCTGGGTGGACTGGCTACCAACCTGATGCGCATCGCATCGATCGCTGACCATCCAGAGAACCGCCAGGTCGTGGACAGCCTTTTGGAAGAGAGCAAGTTCTTTATTGAATGGGCAGTGCCAGATGCTACCCTGGATAAACAGGTGTCGCTAGTGGAACTACAGATTCGGTTAGCCAGATGGCATCATGGATGGCATCGCGACTTTATTGACCAAGCGAGACGGGCTCATCTTGCACGAGAGGCACGCACCTGGGCCGAGCAGGTACTGGAGATGTCTGGTCTACTGACAGAGAGGGAAAAAGTGCAATGAAACGCGAATTTACACTGACATTGGACAACGTCGAATACCCGGTCGTCGCTGACGGCGACATCATCACCGTCAACGGCCGCCCCTTCACCGTCGAGGTAGCCGACGACCCTTCGACAGCCCTTCGACAGGGCTCAGGACAAGGCTCAGGGCAAGGCGGCGCGGTGCTGGTGGACGGCATCGCCTACGACGTGACGCTGGAGGGAGAGACGGTCACAGTGGGCGGAGAGTCCTGCTCCGTGCAGGTCACTGGGCTGGCGATGACACCGGTGGCAGCCGTGACCGCGCCCGCAGCACCGGCCGTCGCAGCGGCGGGAGCCGGCGCGGTGCTGGCGATCATGCCGGGCAAGATCATCCGTGTGCTGGTTGAGGTGGGCCAGCAGGTGCAAGATGGTGAGCCTGTCTGCGTGCTGGAGGCGATGAAAATGGAGAACGAACTCCACGCTCACCAGAGCGGCGCCGTGCAGGCGGTACACGTCAAGCCGGGGGACGACGTGGAGAAGGATCAGGTGTTGGTAGAGATTGAATGAAAAAGGAGTAGTGAAATCTGATGAATGAAAAGAGACTACGTATTCTGATCGCCAAGCCGGGCCTCGACGGCCACGACCGGGGGGCCAAGGTCGTCGCCCGCGCGCTGCGGGACGCCGGAATGGAAGTCATCTACACAGGGTTGCGGCAGACCCCGGAGATGATCGTCGAAGCGGCGCTGCAGGAGGACGTGGACGCGGTGGGGTTGAGCATCCTTTCGGGCGCCCACATGACGTTGGTGCCCCGGGTGGTCGAGGGATTGCACGAGGCCGGACTGAACCAGGTCAAGGTTTTCGTCGGCGGCATCATCCCCGACGAGGACGCGCCGGTGCTGAAAGGGCTGGGCGTGACGGGCATCTTTGGCCCAGGCGCCAATACCCAGGAGATAGCCGAGTTTATCCGCCGGCAAGTGAGCGAGGGCTGACGTGGAACTGGTAACTGAGGCTCTCAACGGCAATCGTTACGCGCTGGCGCGGCTTATCTCCCGCGTCGAGGACGGCGGCGCGGACGCTCGCGTTTCCCTCGCCGCGCTCTACCCCCACACCGGGCAGGCCCACATCGTCGGCGTCACCGGTGCGCCTGGCACCGGCAAGTCCACGCTGGTCAATGAATTGACCAAGTCGCTGCGTTCTCAGGGCACGACGGTAGGCGTCGTGGCAGTGGACCCCAGCAGCCCGTTCACCGGCGGGGCGCTGCTGGGCGACCGGGTGCGCATGCGCGACCTGGCGGGCGACCCTGGCGTTTTCATCCGCAGCATGGCCACGCGTGGCAGCCTGGGCGGGCTGGCGCGGGCCACGGCCGACGTGGTCAAGGTGCTCGACGCGGCCGGTTTCGCCGTCGTGTTGGTCGAGACGGTCGGGGCCGGCCAGGCGGAGGTGGACATTGCCCGCACGGCCCATACGACCATCGTCATCGAAGCGCCGGGACTGGGTGACGAGGTGCAGGCGCTCAAGGCCGGCCTGATGGAGATCGCCGATGTGTTGGTGGTCAACAAGGCGGACCGGCCGGGGGCGGCGCAGACGGCGCGGGCGCTAGAGATGGTGATCAACCGAAATGCTGTTCACGGAACAGATAACAACGTCTGGAGACCGCCTATCCTCAAGACCATCGCGCTGGACGGCAGCGGCATACCGGAGGTGTTGGCGGCGGTCGCCGCTCACCGCGAGTACCTGCGCACCGGCGGCGCCTGGGTCGAGCGGGAGCGCATCCGCATCGAGACCGAGTTGCGCAACGTGCTGCAGCAAGAGTTGCTCGACCGGCTGTTGGCGCGGGTGGGGGAGGAGCAGATACAGGCGTGGGTGGCGCGCATCGTGGCGCGGGAGGTGGATGTGTATACGGTGGTGCAGGCGATCCTCGGCGCGTGAGGGGGGAGGTCAACGGATTCAACGGATTTAACGGAGTGGACGAGCGATTCTCGGCGCGTGAGGGGGGGGAGATATGGATTTTGTCAACCAGATTATCCACGGCGACTGCGAGCAAGTTCTAAAAGGGTTTCCAGACGATTCTATTGACCTGATTTTCACCTCACCGCCTTATGCAGACCGGAGGAAAAAAACCTATGGTGGCGTAAAGCCAGGTGAGTATGTGGATTGGTTTTTGCCCAAGTCGGAGCAATTCTCACCAGACAGTTTGTTGAAGAATTCTGTAATAGTACGGGCGCGATAGACTGGGT
>CAYQTW010000021.1:0-16922 GCA_964420485.1 uncultured Anaerolineales bacterium | reverse complement strand
CCTTCGGCCCCGAACTAAAGTTCGCTGGGTGGGATGCGGTTGTCGTCACCGGACAGTCCCCGCAGCCGGTTTACCTGGCCATCGCCGGCGAGCGGGTGGAACTGCGCCCGGCCAGCGACTTGTGGGGGCGCACCACCTCCGAGACAGAGGCCGCCATCCGCCGAGCCTGGGGCGATCGCCGAGTCAAGACGGCCACCATCGGGCCGGCCGGCGAAACCGGCGTGCGCTTTGCCGGTATCCAGACCACCCCGCAACGCTCCGCCGCCCGCTGCGGGCTGGGCGCAGTGATGGGTAGTAAACACCTCAAGGCTATCGCCGTGCGCGGCCACGGCCCCGTGCGCGTGGCCGACCCGGCCCGCTTCCACGATCTGGCTGTTAATTTCCACCGCCGCATCCGCGCCAATCCGGTCTATGCTCCAGTCTCCACTCACGGCACCCCCGGCATCGTCACGTTGATGGACGCACTGGGCCGCTTCCCCACGCGCAACTTTCTTATGGGCTCTTTCCCCGCAGTGGACGAGATCGGCGCCGAGGCGCTGGAGGCGCGGGCCTTTGTCCGCCACCTGGCCTGCTTTGGCTGCCCCGTCCATTGCGACAAACTCTATCGCATCCCCGACGGGCCTCACGCCGGCACGACCCTGAGCAGCGTCGAGTACGAGACGTTCAGCGCCCTGGGCTCTGGCGTCTGGAGCGCCGACCTGGACGCTATCCTGGCCGCCAACCGTCTCTGCGACGACCTGGGGCTGGACACCATCTCGGCCGGGCGGGCCATCAGTTTTGCGATGGAATTGTGGGAGCAAGAGATCCTCAATCTGGACGACACCGGCGGCCTATCGCTGCGCTGGGGCGATATGGGCCTGGTGTTGCGCCTCCTGGGGATGATCGCCCGGCGGGAGGGCTTTGGCGACCTGCTGGCGGAGGGAGTGCGCCGGGCCGCCCTGATCATCGGACGCGGTTCTGAGCAGTACGCCATGCACGTCAAAGGGATGGAGATTCCCGCCCAGGACGGCCGCGCTCAAAAGTCAATGGGATTGGCCCACGTCACCTCCAGCCGGGGGGCCGACCACCTCAAGGCCTTTCCCACGATTGACGAGGCCGGTCACCCGGAGGAAGCCCGCCGCCGCTACGGAGAGGAGTATCTGCCGGAGATGGCAGACCCGCTGGCGACCAGGTACAAACCAATGCTAGTCAAGGATGGCGAGGATTTTGGCGCGGTCATCGACTCGGTGGGGATGTGCAAGTCAGGCGGAACTTTTGTCATGGCCGAACTCTACTGGCCCGACATTGCCGCCGCGCTGGAAGCGGCCACGGGGATGGAGATGCCGGTTGAGCGATTGAAGCGCACCGGCGAGCGCATCTACAACTTGCAGCGTTGTTACAATGCCCGCCACGGCATTACCCGCGCCGACGACCACCTTCCCCGCCGCTTCAGCGACGAGCCCTCCCCCTCCGGCAACGCGCGCGGGGAGGTGATTGATCTGGAGCCAATGCTGGACGAGTACTACCGGTTGCGAGGCTGGGACCCGGTCACCGGCTGGCCCACGGCGGAGAAATTGCGAGAGTTGGGGATTGGGGATTGAGGAGCCAGCAATGTCCGCCACATTGATTCTTGGTCACATACTCTGGGCCGACACGAGACAGTCGCCGCAAGTGGGCTGGGGGGTTGCTGTCGAGGGGAAGCGTGTGATCGCCACAGGCCCTCACGCCGACCTGCGGGCTCGTTTCCCCGGCGCCGCCGTCGTCGAGGCCACGGATTGTGTCATCACCCCGACCTTGGTCAACGCGCATCATCATATATACGGCGTGCTGGCTCACGGCATCCCACTGGAGGAGGCCCCGGCCGGCTTTTGGCCTTTTCTGGAGGATTTCTGGTGGCCGCGAGTCGAGGATCGGCTGACCCACGGCTTGATCGCTGCCGCCACCGACTGGGCCTGCCTGGAGATGGTCCGTTCCGGCGTCACCACCTTCTACGACTGTCTGGAGGCACCTCACGCTCTCCTTCGACAGGCTCAGGACACCGTCCCCGGCGCGTTGGAGGTGGAGGCGGAGGTAGTGCGCCGTTGGGGACTGCGCGGGGTGCTCTCCTTCGAAGCGACCGAGCGCGTGAGCGCGGAGAACGGCGAGTTGGGCCTGCACGAGAACTGTGACTTTATTGCCGCCTGCCGGTCACGGGGCGGCCTGGTCTCCGGAATGATGTGCTTTCACACCACCTTTACTTGCTCTGCCGACTTTATCCGCCGCGCATTCGCTCTGGCCGCCGAACTTGGCGCAAAGGTTCACATGCACCTTTCCGAAGGAACCTACGAGCTGGAGTATTGCCTGTCCCACTTTGGCGTGCGCCCGGCGGTTTACTACGACCAGTTGGGTGTTTTGAGCGAGAGTGTACTGGCCTCCCAGTGCGTGCAGGTGGACGCGGAGGAGATCGCGATTCTGGCCCGGCGTGGCGCGAGCGTCTCACACCAGCCGCTCTCCAACTGCGAGGTGGGCGGCGGCTTTGCCCCGGTGCCAGAGATGCTGGCGGCCGGGATCAATGTTGCCCTGGGCACGGACGGTTACGTCAACAACTTTTTCGAGGTGATGCGAGCGGCGGCGCTGATGCCCAAGGCCCGGCGGCGCGACCCCGGCGCGATGCCTGCCGATGTCGTCTGGACGATGGCGACGCAGAACGGGGCGCGAGCACTTGGCTTTGACGACCTGGGCCGTCTGGCCCCTGGTCACCAGGCCGACCTGCTGCTCATCTCCGCCGACCTCCCCACCCCGTTGGCCGCCCACAACCTGGCCGACCAGTTGCTCCTCTGGCGCAACCCCCGCCACTTGCGCGGCGTGATGTGCGCCGGACGCTGGCTACTATGCGATGGAGAAGCCGTCGGCGTGGACGAGGAGAGGGTGCGGGCACAAGTGGCGGAAGCAGCGGCTCGACTATGGGAAAAGTAGTTCAAGAGACCAGGTTTTTCGGAAAAAACCCGGTCTCTGTACCGAGGAATCGCTATGCCTGACTTGATCACTACCCTGTGTGGCCTCGAACTGCAAAACCCCCTCGTCCTGGCCTCCGGCCCACTCTCCTGGAACGCGGTGGCCATCCGGGCCGCCTTCGCGGCCGGGGCGGCGGCGGTCGTCACCAAGACCATCCGCCCCGAGGCCGCCGCCAACCCCGTGCCCCACATCGCCGCAGCGGGACGGGGGAGTCTGCTCAACACCGAGGGCTGGTCTGACCTGCCGGCGAAGCAGTGGATTGAGCAAGAGTTGCCCGCATTGGCCGGCCGGAGCGGGGTGCTCATCGCCAGCGTGGGTCACACCCCAGCCGAGGTGAAACAACTGGCCGGGCCGCTGGTGGTCGCCGGGGCTGACGCGCTGGAACTCGTCTCCTACCGGGCGGAGGACGCCGCTCCGATGGTGACGCTGGCAAAACGAGCCGTCTCTGTGCCTGTGCTGACAAAGGTCAGCGCCAACTGGCCCAACCTGCTGGAAACAGTGCAAGCGTGCCTGCGTGCCGGGGCCGACGGCATCACGGCCATTGACTCTATCGGCCCGACGTTGCGGGTGGACGTGGAGACGGGGCGGCCGGCGCTGGGAGATTTTGCCTGGCTCTCCGGCGCGGCCATCTTGCCCATCTCGCTGCGGGCGGTGGCCGAAATCTGCCTGCGCCACGACGTGCCTGTGGTGGGTACCGGCGGGGTGGGACGGGCGGAAGACGTGGTGGAGATGGTGATGGCCGGCGCGACGGCGGTGGGGGTGCATACCGCGCCGCTGCTGCAGGGACTGGACTGGTTTGGCAAGACGCTGGCCCGGCTAGATCGCTGGCTAGAGGAGCACGGTCACGCCCGCCTGGCCGACCTGCGCGGCCTGGCTCTGCCGCACTTGCGGGAGCCCGCCTCTCACGTTCCACTGTCCTTTGCCTTTGACGCGGAGGCATGTACACAGTGCGGGCGCTGCGTCACCGTCTGCGCATACGATGCCCGGCGACTGACGCCGGAGGGGGAGATGCTGCTGGACGAGAGCCTGTGTCGCTCATGCGGCCTGTGCGCCTCGGTCTGCCCGACGGGAGCGTTGCGGCGAAGGTAGGCCGGGTTGCCAACCCGACCTACCTGATTTGGCTTTCCAATGCGGCGATGAACGCCTCCAGTTCGGCCCGCTCATCGCCCGATGCCAGGTCTCTGGCTGCCTCGGCCTCCTCGATGGCCTCCTCAATCCGCCTGGTGTCAGCGTATCCCTCGGCCAAGCTGCGGTGGGCTTTCATTCTGTGCCACTTTAGACGCTCCCCTTCGACGAGGGGATTTCGGCCCATAGCCTGCCGGTAATAGGCCAGGGCCGTCTCTAGTCTTTCGGCCACTTGCTGCGGGTCATTTACCACGCCGGCCCAGTATTGATGCAATTCTCCCATAAAGGCATACGGTTCGCTATTGAGCGGATTGATCTCCTGGGCGCGCTCCAGGGCCTCCTGGGCTTCCTGAAGCCATGCCGTCCGATAGTCCGCGTCCGCCATAGCCCGCTCCAGGTAGGCCTTCCCCAGCCAGAGGTGGTAGTGATCCTGGCCCGGCGCAAATTTCACGGCCCGTTCGTAAAAAGCAATACTGGCGTCCCAGTTCTCGTGCCCCCGCATGGCCTCTCCCACTTTGAAGTAGACATCCGCCTTTGCAACGTTGAGATTGGTTACGATAATGAGCAGTGTGACGGCCACGACCAGGCCGGCATAGAGCCACCAGTTAGCCTTGTGCCAGAGAGGGCGCGGAAGCGAAACTTTTTCCAGCAGGCTCGCAGCGATGGCGGCAATGCTGAGGCCCAAGCAGAGGTAGTGAACGATCACGATCCGCGCCGGGTCGCTCGACGGTGGACGGCTGGCGGCGTGGACAGGCAGAAATAGTAGACAGAGAGCCAACGACGTTATGGCGTAAGAAATCAGCGCGGGTATCCACTCATCCCCACCTCGCCTGATTGCCTCTGTGATCACCACGGCGCCAGCGAGAGACCAAACGAGTAGAAGAAAAGCCACGATAGACGAGTCAAACGTGACGTTGATCAGACTGAATCCCGTGGTGACCACGAGCAATCCCACTGCCAGAGCATAGGTCAAAATGGGGCTGTGCAGCAGGCGCTCAATGCGGAACCCGCGCTGGCGACGGGTTGCCCTGCGGCTCTTTTTTCTCTTTCGGCTTTGTTGGCTCCGGCTGCGCGCGGCGGACGAGGGCCTGGTTGCCAGCGGAGCCAGCACACCCTCGCCTTGGATCGAAAGGCCGACGACTGTCATCAGTGCCACATAGACCCAAAAGTACATCCGGGTGGGGGTGACGGGGATGCCCGTTTGGATTTCGACAAAATGGGCCACGATGGCGGCGAACAAGGCAATCAGTAGCATAGAATTGTCACCGTGCTCAATTTTCTCTTTGCGACCGCGGAAAAGGCACGTGACCAGGTAGATGGTCAGAGCCGCCAGCATACCCGCCGGTATTCCTATCCCGACAAATCTCAGTGTTCCATCTACGAGCCAGGGGACCCATACGCCGAGCACGCCTCCCACTGCCGAGAGGACGATGAACAGATTTCGCTGTCGCGGGCTGGCGATCAGGCCCAACCATTTCAGGCTGTAATAAAATACGCTCCCGAACAAAAAAAGGTAGGCGGCCATTCCGATGAGGCCCGTGGTAATCAAGGCATCCAACGTGGCATTGTGACAACGATCGGGAGCCCGTCCGGGGCCTTCCATTTCGAACAGTGTGGGGAGCAGGTATGGTTGATAAGTGACGAGCATTGTCTCCGGCCCATATCCGATGACCATTCGCACAGGGTTGGCCCGGCTCATGTTGATGGCGCCCTGCCAAATCAAGGCTCGTGTCTCAAAGGTTCTCGTCTTGGCGATCGTACTCAGCCGGCCCACGTAAGGCAACGTCTTGATCGTGTCCAACGGGGTATTGGGTAGATTCAAAATGATCAAGAGGAGACCAAACACAGCGGCCAGGATGATCACTGCTAATCCCAGTCCCCTTTTGTTTTTGATGATGGCCCACAAGAGCAAGAAGAAAAACAACCCCCCGGCAAGACCCAGGAAAGGCCCTCGGCTCTGAGCAAACACGACGGCAGTCAACTGGGCGACCAGTGTGAGGAGATAAAGCACCGTCGAGATGAAGTTGGGCGCGCGCTGCTCTGGGCCGGCGCGGAGGTTTGAGAAGGATTTGAGGCTCTGTCTCATCGTCAGAGGAACGGTCATGATGAGATAAGCGCCGATAGAGATGGCGTTACCCAACGACGAGGTCACCCGCTCCGCGACACTCACGCCCCACGGTATGGGGTCGAGGCCATAGTGCTGGGCCAGGGCGTACAGAGAGACGGGCAGACTGGTCAATACGATCAGCGTCACCAGTCGCTCCACCTGCTCTCGCGTGCGCAGTGTCCAAAGGATCAAGAAAAAGATCACGATGTAGGAAATGGTGGTGTAGGCGCCCTGCAGCCGGATGTAGGAACCCCAGAAACTGGCGCGAGGCCAAACGGAAGTGAGGGAGGTGAGGAGGTAAACGCCGGCGAGCATCAAGGCGGGCAAGACCAAAGGTCTGGCCACAAAATTCGCCACCCGTTGGACAAAGCCAATCTCTGCCTCGCGCTCTCCCCCGTTTCTTCGCTTTTCCAACGCGCCTATCACCCCCGCCAATGCCATCAGCAGGGCGATGGAGCGCAACAGGCAAGTCTTGTCCATCTCAAAGATGAGAGCGGAGTAGATGTTAAAGTAGAGGGGAATGACGATGATGGCCGCCAGCCAGCCGGCCTCGATGAGTTGGTCACAAAAAACGCTCAGTCTAGTTTGCATGCTCGTTTATCCTCATTCGGTGCGTTCCAGTAGTCCATTGTTCATTGTTCATTGTTTATTCTTTCCTCGCCCCTGGCTTCCCCGCAACAGGACCACCCGTTCCAGCGTCTTGAGCAGAATGAGGATGTCCAGGTAGAGGGATTGATGTTTGATATAGTAGAGGTCGTACTGCACCTTGACCAAGGTGTCCTCGACGGAGCGGCCATAACCATAGTTGATCAGCGCCCAGCCTGCCATCCCTGGCCGCACAGCGTGGCGCAGGCGGTAGAAGGGCACCTGCTTCTCCAGTTGAGCCACGAACTCGGGACGCTCCGGCCGAGGGCCAACCACGCTCATATCGCCCTTGAGCACGCTGACGAACTGAGGCAATTCGTCCACGTGAGTGGCCCTGAGTAAACGCCCCACGCGAGTCACGCGCGGGTCCTTCTCTTTGGCCCACACCGCCCGCCCGTCTCTCTCGGCATGGGGAACCATGGTGCGCAGTTTCATCAGACGATAGGGCCTCCCACCCTGGCCTACCCGCTCCTGAAAGTAGAAAATAGGGCCTGGCGAGTCTATGTAGAGGGCCAGGGCCACAAAGGGAAACAGGGCAGCCAGTATCACCAAACCTATCAGGGAAATGATCACATCGAGCGCCCGTTTGAACGCCGGGAAGAGACCGCCGGCGGAGGCGTGATCCAGAGGCAGGGCCACGAGCCAGTTGTTACCGACGTGCTGGATCGGTACTTTGCCTGTGACCTCTTCGTACACGAGCGACATGGGCACGATCTCGACGCCTTGTTCGTTGCAATCCATAAGGGCGCGGAAGAGTTCCTCGTGCAGGTCGTGGATGATGGCCAGAATGATCTGGGACACCCCTTCCGTCTTTACCAAGGAGACCAGATCGCGCCGGGCGCCGATGACGGGCAGGCCGGCGATCATTTGGCCCTGCTTGGCCGGGTCGTCGTCTATAAAGCCCACCAATTCGAAACCGGCGCCCTCGTTCTCCCGGATGGCTTGAACGATGGTGCGGCCAGCCTCGCCGGCGCCCACCACAATCGCCCGTCGCCGGAGAGCCGACCGGCCCAGGGGAGGATAGGCCGCCCGCCAGAGTGCTATCAAAACGAAAGAGGCCGCGGCCTGGTAGAGGACAACACCGCGCGGCAAAGGGCTGTAGGGCGGAGAGAAAAAATAGACCAGGAGATAGACCACCAACTCGAGTGCGCTGATCCGCAAGAGGGCAAAGGTGCTGGCTTTCAGGTCCGCGGCAACTCTCAAATTGTAAAAATCGTTCAGCCAGGCCAAAAGGAGCCACAGGATAGCCAGAAGGGGAAGCCAATAGAGTTTGGAAAGGACGAATGGCCCGACGAGAACACGGCCATCCTTCAACGCCCACACTACCAGGGCAATGCCCGTGGCCACGTTGACCAACACGAGATCCACAAACACCAGCAGGGCTTTTCTCTCCCGTATTCGCAGTGGCAATTGAGGCGACGACATACCTGAGCGCTCCTTGGTCAAACCATCTCTGGAGATCGAAAAGCCTGCGCCAAAGACGACGGTGTGAGTCTGGGTATCCCCCACTTTGACATCCCGGCGAGAAATCCTGTCCCCCAACTCGTGTGGATGGTGGCGAAAACGAGGGGCAGTAGCGGCAGGTATTTCCATCCCCGGCGAGAAGCCGTCCAGATTGAGACGCACAGATTGGCGGTCAAGTAAAACGCCGGCACAGCAGCGCCCAGAATTCGGCTAACCGGCAACAGGCCGAGAGAGAGGAACAGAACGACGACCAGAGCGGGCGGAGCGAGTTGACGCCAGCGTAGGGAATCGGGATAGGTGACAATTGTCTTTACCTTCCAAAAGCCATAGCGCCAGTATTGTCGCGCCAGCGCCTTCAATGATGGACGAACGTAATACCAGCACTTGATTTCGGGCGCAAGCAAGATCCGGCCCCCTCCCTGGCGCAGCCGGTAGTTGAGTTCATAGTCCTGATTCACAACCCACTCTTCGTTGAATCCTCCCAGCGCCTCCAAAGTGGATTTGCGCCAGGCGCCCAGGTAAACTGTATCCACCCACATCTCGTTTTCGGCATACCGGTAGTGGGCGTCGCCGATGCCAAAGGGGGTCGTGGTGGCTATGGCTATGCCATTGGAAATATAGTCAGTCCCGACTGCGCGCTGCACCCCGCCTACGTTAGCGGCCTCGGTGGTCTCGAGCAATTCGACGCATTTACGGATATAGTCAGAGGCATAGACCGCGTGTGCGTCTGCGCGCACGATGATTTCACCCTGCGCTTCCCGGATGCCGGTATTGAGCGCCGCTGGCACGACGCGCTTCGGGTTGTCCAAAAGTCGCAGGGAGGGATGGCGTTTGGCGTATTCCTGGACGATGTCCCGTGAGCGGTCAGTGCTCATGCCGTCTATCACCAGGATCTCCAGGCGGGCCTGGGGATAGTCGTTGGCCAGGATGGAATCGAGGCAGCGGGCTATGTAACGCTCTTCATTGCGCATGGGGATGAGGATACTGACATAGGGATATGTCTTTTCAGCACTCAAAGCACGGTTCATTTACCGCTCTGCAACTTTCGCTTTGGCAAAGATGTCCTCCAAAAAAGTCACAACAGATTCCACAGCAAATCTCGAGACACAATACTCCCGGCATGCCTGGCGCGTCTCGGCCGGTACACCTCGGTCGAGCCACCAATTGATCCGCTCGGCCAGGGCTTGGGCTGTAGCATCCTTGCATAGAAACTCGCTGCCAAGAGGTCCGATTACTTCGGGATTGGCCCCAACGGGAGTGGCAATGACCGGCGTCCCACAACTCAGGGCCTCAATAGTGGCTAAACCGAATCCCTCAAGCGCGGCTGTCGGTAAGACGAACAGGTCGGCCGCTTGATAGTAAGCCGGTAGTTTCTCCTCTGGAATAAAGCCCATCAAGCGGACGTGACGTTCGAGGCCACGGCGGCGAACTTGCTCTCGCAGTTCATCCTCCAGGTATCCTTTGCCTCCGATGAGGAGCAAGACCTGTGGATGTTGACTCACCACCAACACCATCGCGTCAATCAAGTTTTCCAGGCCCATCCGTCCTACCAGGCGTCGAACAGTGAGCAAGATAGATCGGTCTGTCGAAAGACCAAGAGCCTCTCGTGCCGTCTTCACGTCGTTGGCGAACCCGAAGCTAATTGTGTCCACACCTAGCGGAACAAGTGTTATCCTCCCGTGCTCGCCATTCCCACAAAGGCGTTGCATTTGCCCTATCATAAATTGGCTGCGCACGAGGATCACATTGGCCTGGCGAAGGCTTTGTCGTTCCGCCATCCTGATAAAGGGCTTTACAGCACCCAAGAACAAAGTCAGGAGGCCGTATTTTCCACGTCTCGCGTCAACTTCGATCTCTATCAATCTGGGCGCGTAAAACGTATAGACCAGAGGGACACTCGAAGGAACACTCCGCAACCCGAGCATCTGAAATGGATTGTGAACGTAGACCACATCGAAACTACAAGCCTGCAACTTTTTGACCAATCTCGGCAGTTGGGCCAAAGTAAACAGAGGCCAAGTCCGGTAGAAAACCGACCCTTTAGAGGGAGCAAGGTAGCGGTAGACCTCGTAACCATTCCTTGTTTCGTGATACGCTGACTTTTTCTTTTGATGCCGCGTCACCACGACGATCTGATGTCCGCGGGCTACAAGTCCTTCTACTTCGGTCAGCAGGCTCTTTGTGATGCCCCCCGTGTGATCGGGCCAGAACGCGTCGGAGATGATCAATATCTTCATAAATCGTCCCTTCTATTGACCAATGACACTGATCTATCTCCAGTGAACAAGCCAGGCAGGCCCATATCGTAAACTAGCCACAATGTCGGTCACCATTCCTCACTCGATGTGCTTTTCCCACTTTCCAGTCACGTCTGCGTATCCATCCACAAGTCCCTCCAATATGGCGCCTGATACTAACGGTTTCCCTTCCACTCTCCTCTGCAGAGCCCGAACAAGCCGCGATGGCACATACCAGATATGAAACAGAATTCTCAACCACAGGGGCAACAACTTTTTTGCCAATAGGATGCGGTTTCGTGTCAAGTAGTAGTAAGAGAGGGGGCTACCCTTTCCTGACGACCCAGCAACATTATGATGAACCACAGCATTCTTTGCCAGAAAAACCTCGTAGCCCCATTCTCTTGCGCAGACACAAAATTCCGTCTCCTCGCAGTACATAAATAGTTTGGGATCCAAGAAATAACCATACTCCCTCTTTCGCCGTGCAAGGAGATCACGACGGATAAGCACAGCGCACCCATGAACCCTATCCACACGCCAATATTCATCTGCGGTGTGGGGAAGTGGCATCAGATCGGCCATAAAGAGCCCCCTGGGAAACCGGGAGCCTGCAAACAGAACTTTGCCTTTCTCACTCATTATCACTGCCCCTACGACCCCGGCGTCTGCTTTTTGCGCTACCTCCACGCACACTGTGATACAAGCCGGTTCTGGTCGGGCGTCGTTATTGAGCAGGAATACAAAATCGGCTGGATATGGACCAAACAGCGCATACTTGATGCCCAGATTGTTACCCCCACTGAAGCCAAGATTCTCCCCCGCAGCCATAAACGTAAACTCTGGACTCGCCATCACAATGTCCCAATCAGGCGCAGATGTCCCAGTATCGGCTAGGCCGAATCGGTCCTGCGCCCAGGTCGTGATTCTCTCCACAGAATCATCAGCAGAGCCGTTGTCCACTACAATGACTTGGTAATTGGGATACGTAATCCGCCGGAGAGACTCCAGACACTCGATCGTATCCTGCCAGCCGTTCCAATTGAGGACGATGATGGCAACCTTCGGAGCCACTCTTGTGTCCATTCCTATCGAATCTCCTGCTCCCCTATAACGGCTCTGGAAGGTTAAGTGAAGTATCGACTAGCTCTTTGAACTCTTGAAAGGTCTTTTCAAATCCGAGCCTCTTGGCGTTTTCTATTGCCTTCTCAGAGAATTCTACATGTGTTTTGGGATTATCAAGCCTCTCAATGGCCCCTATCCACTTTTCAATGTCCCAAATATCCTTAATAAGAATTCCCCCTTCACCTACTGATTCGGGAAGCCCTCCTCGATTACTGGCTACAGTGGGAATACCATTGATCCCCGCTTCAATAGGGATCCTACCAAAGGATTCCTCCGATAGGGAAGGAACCAGAACTATCTTGGCTTTGGCGTAAACGTCTTGCATATTGTAGCAAAAGCCTCGTAATTCTACATTCTTATGGCGCCGAATTTCTTCCTTTAGACTCTCGGTGATGCTTCCAACAATCACGAATTTCTGGTCGGGCAATTCTTTTGCGATCTGGAGGACTATATCTACTCCTTTCAAGTAGGTCCGGCTTGCAAAAAGTATGAACTCCCCTCGTCCATCTCGCGGCGCCTCATACGAAGAGAGATCTATAAATGGATAGACAACCCCTGTCTTAATGCCAACTTTATACAATTTCTTTGCGGTGAGTTTGCTGTTTGCCAAAACCAAATCTGCCTCCTGTAGGATTGTTAGATTCCTGCGACTTCGGAATCTAGTAAAGGGCTCATTGTACACCCTTTTCCACCACGAGGGATAGAAAGAGCTGAACCAATAATCATAAGACCGAACGAACATCAATACTCTGGCTTTCTGCCTTCTGGAAACTCTAATGGCTGGTTCCTGTGCAATAACCAGTTCAGGTTGGACATTCCCAATTAAATTACTGAGCATATTACTTGCTACGAGTTCCAGGAGAAGGGTCCTTAGATGATAAGGGAAAAGACGCCTTGTTAACAAATGCGGCAAATCCACCTTATATAGGGTTATCCGATCCGGCAGATCCGCCTCTTTAGGGAGCTGGGCCGGAAGAATGCCGAAAGTTGTGACATCGTGTTCTTGCGCTAATTTCTTCACCAGTGTCAAAGCAGATACTTCCCCTCCGCCAACAAAAGGAGAGGGATACCCACTGAATAATATTCGCATCGTCTCAAGCCTTCAGCTGAATTGAAGAGCAGCCAACATCCCTATGGTGAATCCTAGATTCATTATCCATCACTACGAGTTCCAAATCCTGCTGATCTCGGTTAAGCACATTCCGGATCGCCTGGGCCACCAGGCAGGCCCGGTTGTAGGTATAGGAGTGATCGCGCCGACTGTTGGAGCCTTGATCTTGTCCATCATTTTTCCTACTTCGGTCCATACTTCCCATACCACTGCCCAAAGGTAAGTAATAAGAACAGCAGGTCAGTAAAACTCTCTTCTCTGTTTATGTGCTTCTCAAAAATGGAATCAATGGCTTCAATGTTAAACAGACTAGGATCTATACACTCCGGGTCACGTAATGTCTCCCCAATTAATCTCTCGAGTTTTTCGTTGTGGCGGATCAACTCTGCCATATTAGACCACGAACCGTTTGTATAGGCAGGATGGGGCAACTGTGGCCGAGACAAAACACCTATCTTTCGCAACACTCCCCTGCCTCGTAGCAGCAGCCATTCCGGCCACACTGGCATATTCGCTCGTAAGCCTGTATTGGCGTTGGGAATAGCGGCCAGTTCCGGCGATAGCATCTTGAGCGCTTTTCTCAGAACCCTTCCTCCTGTCTTGAACCTGGGTGGTATTGAGAGAGATACTTCCAACAGGTCATTGTCGAACACTATTGACCTTTGCCCCATGTATGAGCGCACAGTCAACACGAACAGGTACGCAGAGAGACTACGGAAAGAACTGGCTGCGGGGTATTCAATCATGTTATGGGCATCCTGCGTTTTAATTCTCTCAAGCATCTGCCCTAGCGATGAGAGAATAACATCGTTGTAATCAAGTTTGTAAGGTGAATTGAAAAGTTCACCAGGCTCCAAGGAAAGCAGGAACGAAGGCACCTTCTTCCATATCTCCAAGCTCCTCACGTCGGATACCTTCGCAAGAAACGGTGTGGTAATACTGCGTCCAGGCACTGAAATTGTCTTGTGTATAAAGTAATAACCTTTGAATCTGACGTCAAACCCGAAAGCGTCCAGCAATATGTCACAGTATGGCTGAATATCCCCCAGTAGCCCAAGGGCATGCGCATGATCAAAGCGGTGCATTCCATCACCTACGTCAACAGCCTCTTGTACAAGGTCAGGATAATGGTCGAAACCGCGCTTGAGGAAAACGTGTTGACACCCATCGGCTTCAGCAATGCGTTGCGCTATCCGTACTTCCTGGTTCTTAAAGTCCCCCAAGGTGAAAGCCGTCAAGGGCCTATCGCAGCAAGCCACAACCGTTCGCGAATCAAGCCCACCGCTCAACAGAATACCAAAGCGGTGATTGCCACGCGTTTTTCTTTTAACAGCTCTCTTCAAGCCATCAGCCAATGCTTCCACATAATACATCTCAGGATGCGACTCGTCCTTGTACTCTGTCGTCCAGTACTGGCAAAGGCGGACTTTTCCATCTCGAAAGCGCAGGATGCTGGCCGGAGGAAACACCTTGACATCTTGATAATAAGTTCGGTTCCACAGGACGTGTTCGAACGCAAAGAACTCGAATACCGCTTGCAAATCCAGTCGTCGTGGCAAGTCTTGAAATCTCAAAAGAGGCCGGAGTTGGGTTCCAAAGATCACTCGTTGACCATCATAATAGTAAAAAAGGGGGTGCGATGAAAAACGATCATTCACCAGTAACAACTCGTGCGAGTCTAGATCGTACAGCGCGATGACAAAAGAACCGTTCAATTTGGCAAACGATTCCAGACCATCTTCCTCGTAAAGATGTAAGCAGTACTCCGCGTCGTTGTCCTTGAGGCGAAATCTGTGCCCCTGTTGAACGAGCCTGTGCTTGCTTGATCTGTAGTCAAAGACCTCGCCGCTCATGACAATACACAGCGATCCATCTTCGTTGAACACCGGTTGGGGTTCTGGGTTGATGATCCCATGATGCACACGTGTTATCGCTAGATTACTGTCATTCCACCTGTCAGTCAAGTCATCTGAACTGTAGATGATGTCTTTGCTCATATCCGCTAAAAGTTCATCAGCGTAATCAAGATCCAGGGCATGCGTCGAACACATCCCTACTATCCCGCTCATACATTCATCTCCTTGTTATCCCTGAGACGTTTCAGCAATAAGGCGAATTGCTGCTCTCGCCCCCACGACCATCCGCCTCACCCCCGTCATCTCTAGGACCGATACGGCGATCTCCCGATCTATCCGAAACAGAATCGCCATATACAGGGGGCCGGCCACGAGAAAAGCGGCCAGCGACTGTAAGAGAGCGGGCAGGAAAGCCAGCGCATTGACAACCAGCCACGCAGCGAGGAACACGACCAGGCTGGCGGCCCCGTACATTAGCGTCTCTCGGAGCAGTTTACCAGTGTGCAAAGATCTCAATCTCCTCGTCAGCAGCCAGGAAAGGACGAGGATGGTCAAGCCCGCACACAGCGGTCGTGCCCATGCCAATCCTACATAGCCCCAGGTATCCACCAACACTCTGGCCAGCAAGATGTACAGGCCAGACGTCACAGCCGCCACGATGGAGACAGTATGTGTATCCCTGGTCACATAGTATGCTCTGCTTATCAAACCGCCCACCATTGGAAACACGACGGCGCCAATCATCACGATCGGAACAATGCGACTGACACTACAAGTGGCCGTGTGTTGGAAGGCCCCCCGCTCGAACAAGAACGTAACCAGCGGCACCGCAACCGCACTCACGATCGCCCAGGCTGGCATAGCGACCGCCAAAGTCAAGCGCAATCCGTATTCTGCCTTTTCAACCAGCCCCCCCTCGCCAGTTTGTACATACGCTCTCGCCATGGCCGGGAAAATCGCTGCGGCAATGCCGGCGCCTATCAAGGCCATCATAATTTCAGAAATCTTGGACGCATATCCCAGGTAGGAGAGATCCCCATCCGGCAAACCAGACGCATAATACCGTTCAAAGAGTGACGTAGAGTAGGTCAATATGCCAAAGAGGACGAAAGGGAGCATTAGTCTGACCATCTCGCGCACCCGGCTATCTCTCAGCGGCATCAGTCTCGTCCATCCGTGGCGCAGTACCGGTATCAGAGTCACACAGGCTTGCAGTGTTGCGGCCACCAGGTAGCCCCACGCCAGGCTCAGAGGTCCCACCGTCCGGTACAGAACCAGCAAGACCAGCACGTTGCCCACCGCACCGATCGCAGTGGACGTGACCGGCCAGAAGAAATGATTGCGGGCATTCTGGATGCCCCGCGTCAGGCTTCCCAGGCCCGCCAGTGGCACCGAGAACATGAGAACGGCCAGCATCCTGGCCGCAAGATCGGCCTTGCCAGGGTTCAATCCAGGGGCGAAGAGAGCAATCAGGCTCTGAGAAAAAAGTGAACCACCAATGGCGACGACCGCCAGCAGGCCTCCTATCAGCCAGAAAAAAGTGCCCACCAGCGCCCAGGCGTCATCCTCGCGCTCCGCCGTCTGCAATTGCACAAAAGCCGGAATGATCACGTACGATAGCCCGGTGAGCAGCACAGTCCGAAGATAGATCGGTATCACGAACGCCGTGAGATACGCATCCATCGCGACGCCAGCCCCAAAGATGTAGGCTAGAATTACTTGTTTGCTTATCCCGACCACCAGACGGAACAAGCCACCGAGCGTCACTTTGAACGCGGCCCGTGCCACAGTATTGTTGCTGGATGTGGGCGGTTTATCTGTCTCTCGAATCACGAGTTCCTTTACGTCTGCTGTTCCTGTTCCAAAGATGAATTGCGGGGCAGGTAGAAATGTTATCACCATTCCCTTACTTGTCAACCTCACCGCCCCGTCTCCACCCACACCTGCGCCCCGTCGGTGATGATCTCTGTTTCCAGAGCATTGAGAAACCAGGTTTTCAGGAAAAAAACCTGGTTTCTTTTCGCGGGGTTGCGCCAGACACCAGGTGAGGCCGCCCAGGAGGGCATAGTAGCCCCACATCATCCAGCCCCCCATCTGCACCGGCGTCAAGGCAAAGGGTACCCGCGCTGTCAGCCGCACCACCTCGATGGTGTAGGTGAGGAACACCCAGGCGATCCACCCGACGACTTGGCCCAGCGGCAAAAAGACCATGCCCAAATGCAGACTATTGACCTCTGCACAAAGTTGTACTATACTGAGACCGCGTCAGATATAAGAAC